>JAFGXQ010000138.1 GCA_016936575.1 Deltaproteobacteria bacterium | reverse complement strand
GATGTACAAAATCTTGTTTAACCCAATAATATCACAAACAAATTACGTTTTTTATGGCCATAATTACTGGAGTGGTTATACCTCATTTAGCGACTACGATTTTCGATATTCAAATCTTTATTACCCAGCTTGAAAATCGTGAGGAGGACACATGGTCTGGAACTATACCGAACTGGTGAAACAGCATTTTTTTGAACCTAAAAACGTTGGAAAAATCGACAACGCGGACGGCACCGGAGATGTGGGGTCTATTGCATGCGGTGATGCGCTCAGTCTCACTATCAAGGTAGACAAAGAGACCAATACCATCATTGATGCCAAATTCAAAACCTTCGGTTGCGGCAGCGCCATCGCCTCCTCGTCCATGCTCACTGAAATGGTAAAGGGAAAGTCTCTCGACGAGGCGCTGAAAATCACCAACAAAGATATCGCCGACGCCCTCGGTGGTCTGCCTCCTGAAAAAATGCACTGCTCCGTGATGGGTAGAGAAGCATTGGAAGCGGCCATCGCAGACTACCGGGGTGAAAAAATCTCGCACGAAGAAGAAGATGAAGGGCGTATCATCTGCAATTGTTTCGGCATTACCGAACAGAAAATTCGCAAGGTCATTGAGGAAGATCACCTGACCACGCTTGAAGATGTGACCAATTACACCAAAGCCGGCGGCGGATGCGGCGCGTGTATTGATGAAATAGAAACCATTCTCGAAGAGTACCAGAATCAAACCGAAAGCAAACCCAAACCCAAAGTGGCCAAAGGGAAAAAGCTGACCAACCTGGAAAGAATTTCACTGATTCAGGAAGTTATCGACAACGAAATCCGACCGGAACTCGAGAAGGACAACGGCGGCCTGGATTTAATTGATATTGACGGCACCCGGGTGGCGATTCGCATGGTCGGCCAATGTGCCGGTTGTCGTGCGGCGGGCTTCACTTCGGCCTGGATTCAGGACAAGCTGCGTGAAGTGGTTGACTCAGATATCATTGTTGATGTGGTGGAGGAAGACTGATGACCATTGTATATGCCGACAATAACGCCACGACCAAGGTTGCCCCGGAAGTGGTCGCGGAGATGACCACCTTTTTAACTGAAAAATGGGGAAACCCCTCCAGTATGCACCAATTGGGCGGCGATGTTGAAAAAGCGATTGAATCCGCCCGCGAAAAAGTGGCCGCCTGTCTTGGCGCCGCGCAGCCCACGGAAATCATCTTCACCAGTGGCGGTACTGAATCTGACAATACGGCGATTCGGTCTGCGCTGGCATCCAGAAAAGGGCGGCGAAAAATCATTACCAGCCGCGTGGAACACCCAGCAGTATTGAACCTGTGTAAGAATCTGGAGCGGGAAGGATACCAGGTGCGTTACCTACCCGTGGATAACCACGGATTGCTCAGTCTCGATGACTTGCGGGAAGCGATGGATGAAGACGTGGCGCTGGTCACACTGATGGCGGCCAACAATGAAACCGGTGTGCTGTTCCCGGTAGAACAGGCCGGCGAAATCGCTCACGAGTACGGCGCTCTGTTCCATACTGACGCAGTACAGGCGATGGGAAAAGTTCCGGTGGACTTGAGCTTCGGACATGTTGACCTGCTGAGTGTGTCCGGGCACAAAATTCACGGTCCTAAAGGAATCGGCGCCCTGTACGTACGCCGAGGATGTCGATTCAGACCCTTTATTGTGGGGGGGCATCAGGAACGTGGACGTCGCGGCGGCACTGAAAATGTTCCCGGCATTGCAGCGATGGGAAGAGCCGCGGAGCTTGCCCTCGCACATATGGCGGACGAGCAAATCCGGGTAAAAAAACTGCGCGACACGCTGGAGGAAGGGCTACTGAAGATTCCACTTTCCAGAGTCAACGGAAAAACCGAAAAGCGGCTACCCGGCACCAGCAATATCAGCTTTAAAAATGTGGAGGGAGAAGCGCTGCTGCTGATGCTCGACCAGAAAGGCATCTGTGCATCAAGCGGTTCCGCCTGCACCTCGGGTACGTTGGAACCGTCGCATGTGCTGAGAGCGATGGGGGTTCCCTTTACCTATGCACATGGCTCGCTTCGATTCTCCCTCGGTAGATACAACACGGAAGACGACGTGACGAAAATTCTAAAGGAACTGCCCCCCATTGTTACCCGACTGCGGGAACTGTCGCCCTTTTCGGGATAAGAAAAAATTCAACGCTGCCGTTACTGCTCGCGCAACCACACCATCGCAGCGTCGGGGTCGGTATGAAAAGAAGCCGCCACACCCAGTTCTTCATATTCATGCACCATTTTTTGGATATTCAACTTTCCGGTCACCTTGTCCGGCAGCACCATGGCCCAGAATTTCCATCCGGCATCCAGCATCCGCGGGCGCCAAACAGTATCACCCCAGGCTTTATCGTCCGGCAGAATAGCGCCGAAGTGTCGGTCGTCTGACAGCCATTTCACACAGTGATACTTCTCAAATGCCTCCTGACTGATGGTCAGGATTTCACGAAACGTATCTCCGAAAAAATACTGATGCAATTGATGATGCAGTATCTTCTCTTCGGGGTAACACCATATCGTTGCATATTCGTTATCGAGTATTGTCAATGGAACACCTGTCATACGTATTCATCCTTTCTCTTCAATTATACCTGGCCGCAATCCGTGAGCGTCTGCGAGGGAATGACCAACCAAATGAATTCGAATGTTGAGTCTATTTATAGTGTACAGGCAGAAAACAATTCAACAACTAAAGTTCTGTTCCGCGGCATGAAAAAAATATGCGCGAATCACATGGCTTCCGGCGCGGGAACGCCAAGCAGAGAAAGACCGCGCGCCAAGGCGATGCGGGTTGCGTCCACCAGCGCCAGACGCGCCTGCTTCACCGATTCATCTTCAACCAGAATCCGCAATGATTTTTCGGCATTGCCGGCCTGCTGATATCGATTCCACGCCCGCGCGGCTTCGTACAATGCCCGGGCCAGCCGGGACGGTTCCAATTCCGTGGCAGCGAGTTCCACCGCCTGCGGAATGCGACCGATTTCCTTTACAAGCGTTGCTTCCTCCGGTGCGGTGAGCAAAGATAAATCCGCGCCGCTGACTTCCGGTGCACCGCCCGCTTTGCGAAGAATCGAACAACACCGCGCGTGGGCATATTGCACACAGATTCCCGTAAACCCTTTGGTATTGAGTATTTCTTCCCAATCAAACGTATAGTCGCTGGCACGAAGATTTTTTAAATCTCCAAATACGATACCGCCGATGCCCACCTCTTCAGCCACTGCTTTTATATCGATGTTTCTATCCGCACTGTCGCTGGACATTTTTTCATACGCGCGGTCTCTGGCTTCGTTCAGCACATCTTCTAAAAAAACCACGGTACCCTTGCGGGTGCTCATTCCGTGCACGCGACCGAAATTCACGTGTACCATTTTCTCCTGCCAATCGCATCCCATGGCAGAAAGCGCACGCTTCAATTGATCAAAATGCCGTTTCTGCTCCGTACCGACCACATACAGCGACTTGGCAAAGTTAAATCGCTCCTGGCGATCTTTGGCAGCGGCAATATCGCGGGTGGCATACAGGGTGGCGCCGTCACTTTTTTTCAGCATCATCGGCGGTTCATCATCGGCATACGCCATATCGACCACCAGCGCGCCCTGGTCTTCGCGCGTTCCGGCCGTTCGGGTAATGTCAGCAATCACTTCGTCCATTCCGTGACGGTAATAGCTTTCACCCTCAAAAAAATCAAAATCCACGTCCAGCCGCCGATAAATGCGTTTGAACTCTTTGAGGCTGATGCTGCGAAACAGCTCCCACAGGGCCATGGCGTGGTCGTCTCCCTGCTCCTGTTTTACGAACATCTGTCGTGCGGCGTCATCGAACCCCGGGTCGCTCTCCTTCAGCTTGTTGGCTTCCACATACAGCTCGAGTAAATACTTGATGCCTTCTTTCTTCAATCGCTCCTCGTCACCTACCCGATCAAACGCCTCCGCTAAAAGACCGAATGTTTTTCCCCAATCCCCCAGAAAATTGATGCGCTTCACGGTATATCCGAGCGCCTTGTGAATATTCACCAACGCATTCCCGATCATGGTGGATCGCAAGTGGTGAAAACCAAGCGGTTTGGCAATATTCGGCGATGAAAAATCGACCACCACGGTTTGGCCGTAACCCAGATCTGAAGTGGCGAAGTGGTCGTCGGCATTGCGAATCTGCGGAACCAACGTTCCGATCACGTGAGCGGAACGAATGGTTGCATTCACATACGGCCCCGCCGCCTCAACCTTCTCGAACATCGGATGGTCGGCAAAGTGCGCTGCCAGCGATAATGCTATCTGCGCCGGATTCTGCTTCAACTGCTTGGCAAACGGAAAACAGGGAAGTGCAAAATCGCCCCGGTCCGCCTCAGGCACCTTCACCAGCTTCGCGACTTCCGATGCCTCCACCCCCACAGTGTTTGCTACTTCTTCTACAAATGCATTCTTATATCGGTTCATAATATACTTGCCTTGAAAGTCATTAATAGGCGCTTCAACCGGAAACTTATACAGCATATCAATTGGCTGTTGACAAGAGTGAACTCGGAAAAATCAAAAAAAAACGAACCCATCCGACAGACCGCTTTCCAGCAATAACCGGATTTTAGTAGGCTTGAACCACGCGATTCGACTTCAAATCGATTTTACATGCGGTACGGAATGTAAAATTGTAGCCCATGAAACCATGGTGTGCCATTCATCCCGTTTCTGCTGCGAAATATCTCTCGGCACCCAGAATACCAGTTGCGGAACGCCACCCGGCGCGAAAACGGACACATCGTTATTGCCGACACGATAACTCCGCTGCCAGTTTCTACGCTGAAACTGAACCATAATCGATACCAATTCTTTGACTTCGACAGATGACACTCGCTTGCGGGACACAACCCCCTGTATCGCATCGAGGCAGACACCGGTCGAAAACATCTCACCGAACTTTTCCTTCAACTGCTCGGGACGCAGTGGCGATTCGTTCGAACTCAACAAAGGCACATGCGTCGATACCATTCGCAGCAGTTCGCCTTCGTCAGAGACGTTTTCAAAGATTTTCAATTCGCAAATGGCCCCTGCTGTCGCCTGCACGACCTGCGTTCGCGTCACCGGCGTCGCTGTGAACCAGGCGAAACGATACCTCGAAATTTTTACAAAAGTACAATCCGCAAACTGCGTGCTGAACGCACGTTGCACCTTCGAAGCCGAAAGAATACGGGGATCCACGGTACACACCCCCAGTTGAACCGGGACAGTCGTATTCGCTGCACGACTCAACCAGTCCGGCAACGATGTGAAAAGAACCGATTCCGTATCCGGCCGCTCCATTGCAGGCGGCGGAAACAACAGCACTATCACCACCAGTCCCAGCGATAACCCCAGCAACAATAGAAACGGGTCAGAAAACCACCATACCAGCGCGCCGAATACCAGAATGGCGCCGATACTGATTTTAGCCAGATACCCATATTTCACATACGAAAATCCCAGAACCTGGTACAACCCGAATACAGAACGGGAAAGCAACAACGGCAAGAACAGCCACGCCACCGACTGCAGCTCCCACATCGACCATATCCACGTCCAGCTCACACAGAGAATGCCCACAATCACCGAAAACAGTATCGCCACTTTCTTCACGAAACGCTCGAAACGCGCAGTCAACAGGGCGCACCGCCATCGCAGCAAAACTTTAAAATCAAAATAAAATAACCTCGACCAACTGTATCCAGCGCTGACAAACGGACGCAATACATACATCGCTACAGCGAATAACATCATTTCATCATTCTTCGCAGTCAGGGTCAGCACCACGATAAACAGCACATCAATCAATGCGGTGGCGTTCGCCGTGCCGTGTTTCAATGAACCGACAATCTCCGCCAAGCGCAATGTTTTCATGCTGCGCCACAGTCGTGCTTTATGAATACGCAACCGGGATTGATGATAGGATCGTTTTACAAAATGCAGCAGCAAAACGAATCGCATGACTCCCACCAGCAGAAATGCGATTGAAAAACTCCACACCCCCAACCATGGCCACAACGCGAGAACCAACGCCACGTCGAGAAAATCGCCCAGCAGAATGCTCCAAAGAGGCCGATAAATTCGTTTGATGGCAAACATGCCGCTGTGGTAGGTACGCGCCGTCACATCCAAACCCAGCCGTATAAAGCAGGCAATGGCATACGCATTGTAAATACTGAACCCCAACTTTTCGTCGGTGGTGAGTAAAATAACCGCAACTCCCATTACGGTGGTGATGCCGCTGAATAGAATACTCAATGAAAGCCATTTTTCAATGGCCACTGTCGCGAGGTGCTGCTGCCCTGAAAAAACCGCCGTCCGCACTTCTTCCCGCAATTGCTCCAGGCCACCCCACCAAAGAGAAATCGCCAACAGAACAGCACTGCGCACCAATATCACCCCGGCAAGAAAATCAACCTCAAAATATCGCGCGAATAACGACATCTCCGCCAGGTGCAACGCCGCTTTCAGCAACATTCGAATGCTCAGAAACTTCAGGCGGTACGCCACATATCCGACTTTACCGTCGGTCACCAGCGCATCGGTAAAACGTCGATGACGCTCTCCCTGACGTTGCTTTCGATGCAACCATTGCGCTATTTCAGACATGTTGTTTTCTTTCGCCTGTTTCGGCAACTCACCAGAGATAGTAACCCAAACTCTCTTCGTATCATGCGATATGGAAACTGTCGAAACGCTTTCACCGAACGTCTGCCGGACAACTGACAGGCCACCTCAAGCGCAACCAGATAATCTATGTGCCGCAACTGTCTGCGATCATCGACCACATGCCTGAGCAGCGAGATATATCGCCCGGACACCAGCGAATCCGTCTGATACGCGCGATTCAATGCCGCGCACGTCGCTTTACCCCGTTCGTCAGAAGTCTCGCTGGGCAACAACGACAATACATGAGAAATCCTCATTCGCACGTCGGCTATAAACGAACGGATCTTTTGCGCCGGGAGAGACACGGTTCCGTCAAATCCGACGCAACAGCCTAGATACGTCACACGCGTTGCCCCGCGCGCCTGCGGCCACAATTCACTTCTTTTTCCACAACCGGTAACATACTGGTTCTCGCGTTTTTCTTCTCGAATATGCAAACCCAGCGCAGCCATCTCGGCATCAATCACGCTCGCCGTATCCTGCGCAACCGCTGCATCCGCATGGGCAAAAATAAAATCATCTCCATACCGGGCATAAAAACCGCCGGAAACCCCACTCAGTTTTTGGTCCAGTCCATGCAGGTACAAGTTGTTCACTACGGGTTGAATAGACGATCCGGTCGGTGTTCCGCGCGACATGACAGATGCTTGGCCTTCAATGGATATAATCTTTCGACAAATGCATTGGCGCACAATGTTCAGCAACGCCGCCGTCGCATTCGCATCATCGGCCGCAGACACAATGTCGTGTATCCGTTCCCATAGATATGATCCTTCACTTGTCGGAATACTTTCACCATAGGCAGACACGTCACGGCGCAGCACATACAGGCCTCTTTTTTTCACGTCGGTCACACGTTTCACATGATGCTGAATCGCTGTTCGCAATTGACGTACGGCAGTATGCGGGCCTTTTCCTTTCTGGTACGAATATAAATGATCACTGTAATAGGACAGCGCAGACCGGTGCAATAAAATGGCGGCGGCTTTTTCGACCACACGATCGAGCAGCGTTTGCCGGTACAATATCCGTTCTTTTCCTTCAATATTGACGACATACGCACAAGCCGGCTCAAACTGGTACGTCTGCTTGCGTATCATTCCAGACAGCTTTGACGCGACTTGTTCACGGTGAAAATACAGTGCTTTCATTTCTGCCCGCTCGCCGAACAGCAGATTGACCCCCGAGTGTCTGTTTTTGCCCTGTGCCAGTGTGGTAATCACCTCAAGCAGAAAATTGCGATCATATACTGGTGTAGCCGATAATTTTTTCATAGCATGCAATATCGACCGTTGTTCAAGGGCATTAGCATCGATTGGAGGGGGGGCCTATATCGGTATTTCAAATCCGCAGACTCTGAGATATCCGTTTTTTATTTGCAAATTCCTGCAAGGACTTAAACAACGGTCGACGCGGGGTACCTTACCACAATCGCCTATTCGAAGAAAAGATCATGATCAGGCACATATAAAATTTTGCTGGTCTCACAGCTGGGCTGGCTCCAACACTTCGGAGAGAAAAACTGGTGTCGATTGGACTGCATTTTTCGCCACATGAAGTGTTCAATATCATCTTCGGGATAAATGCTGGTCTTATTGGCGGAACCGTTCTGATAGATGGCGAGTGAAGGTGCACCTCCCGACACCTCCAGACACACCGCCGCACCTTCCGCATTCAACACAATCGCGTCGCAGGTAATTTTTCGATAAGAATTGTAGAACGGCCTTATTTTGCCGTAGCTGTTGTGATTTCGCAGTTTAAACACCGAACAACCCGCTGTGGAACTGCGACGACTCTGATAGGTTCGGGTAACCAGAATGTACTTGCCGCTCGGGTCCATCACAAATCGTCGCCTCAACGACGTGGCTTCGAGCGGTCCGTCTCCCTCATTTACCCCATGCAGTGTACTGAGGGGCGGATCAAACGGTATCTGAATAAACGGATTGGCCAGTTTCACAACGCCCGAATTCACATCCTCAAACCGTATGTCGCCGGGAAGACCGATGTTGATCGCCTCCTCAAAAAATGCCGCGTCCGTCGCCATCGGTGAACAAAATGTCAGACCTGTCAAACTGGTATGTATATACACCGGCGCCAACTGAACCACTTCGCTGTAGGCGCCCTGAGTCCAGTTGATGCGCGCCTGCGTGACCATCAAACCACTGACATCGACAGTCGGGTTATGAACATGCGCACTACCGTCCGCACCGTCACAATATTCCCACCCTGCCGATTCAATATCGGGCAAATGTCCCGTCCGACATTCCAGGCTGCCGTACACTTCTGCCGGCGGTGCGAAACTGAGCTGATACTGGTCGCCGCCGACTGCGATCGGTTCATCCGGAAACCGTCCGGTAACGATGGGACAATCCATTCGTCCGTTGCGGTCGTTGTCAAAGCCGTCGTCACAGGTGGCCTCGCCGTTATACTCGCACAACTGTCCATCCGGCCCGCCGACCAGCCCGTCACAATTATCATCGGCACAATCAATTAAACCATCACCGTCGTTATCCATTCCGTCATCACAGGTCAATTCCGTAAAATACTCGCACTCCTGCCCTTCCGGTCCGGTGGCCCCGTCACACTCCAAATCCGCACAATTGGTAAATCCATCGGCGTCATTGTCAATGCCATCATCGCAAATTTCCGTGTAGTAAATATTACAGTAGGTGCCACTCCAGATTCCGTCCGGACAGTCACAGGTGTACGTCATATGACCATCAACGCAATCGCCGTTTTCACACAGATTGTCAACGCAGTCATCTACGCTCGTCGCGCATGCATCACCGGTCCAGCCATCTGTACATTTACATTCGTATGTGCCGGCATCGGTGTCATCTTCACAGGCGCCGTGAATACAGGGGTTACTGGAACAATCCACCACAACCGTTTCGCAGGCATCACCGCTCCAACCGTGGCTGCAAGAGCATTCGTAACTGTCCACACCATCCACACACGTGCCGTTACCGCTACACAATACCGCATCGCCTTCGGCGCAATCATCAATATTCAAACAGTTGCTGCTGTCCGTATCTAACTCATAGCCGCTCATACAATCGCACGTGAACCCACCGATGGTATTCTCACAGGTGCCGCCCACATCATCGCAGTCATCTTCGCCGCTGTTACATTCATTGACATCTGCGCAACTGACCGTGTCGGTATCGATTTCGTAGCCATCGTCACAGGCGCAAGTGTATGCACCGATATCGTTGAAACAACGCCCCACCGCATCATCGCATAAATCCACCCCCCGCTCGCACTCGTTAATATCAACACACATCAATGTATTTTCAGTGTCTGCCTCATACCCATCAGCGCACCCACACTCAAAACTTCCCGCCAGATTCGTGCATGTTCCCCCCACCGGATCACACGGATAATCGGTGTCGGAATCACACTCATCAATATCCTCACATACCGTACCGCTGCCCGAAAAACCGTTATTGCAATTGCACTGCGCACCGTTTACCCCGTCTTCGCAGGTGGCCGCCGAATCGCACGGTTCGTCAGCACAAGTGACAATCACAAACGTATCACTGTCACCACTGCTGTCCGTGTCACTGTCGGTATCCGCGTCAGTGTCAGTGTCGGTATCAGCGTCCGTGTCACTGTCGGTATCGGTGTCGCTATCGGTATCGGTGTCCCCATCGGCGCCGGTACCCGTACCTGTATCTGAGCTTGTATCGGAATCGCTGTCGGCATCTGTGTCGGCATCCGCATCGGTAATCACTTCAGAAGTGTCTATCGGCTCCCAACAACCGAATGTCACCAATCCGAATCCACCGATAATAATTAGCAAAAATATTAGATATCCCCTGTTTCTCATTTTTATCCTCTTTCTTGCGAAAGCTAGAAAGTAATACTCACGCCATTATAGGACGGTTGCACTGTCGCTTTTTGCTGTTTTTCCTTCTTTTTTCCAAGCACGAATAATATGACACCGGCAGTCAATCCCGCCCCACCCAATGCCAAGCCGGTAATGGTCATGGCTTTATTCAAAGGCAGGGTATTTTCGTTGTAGTCTATCCGCGCCGGGTCCGTCCGGGCCAACCCATCGGCATCGTCGGCATCCTTCATGCCTTTGATAAGAAATGCGGTACCGATACCGACTCCAACAACTCCCACACCGCCGGCAATCAATCCAGCGATTTTCAATTTTTTTGCCGTCACACCCTTGGGCGCGACACTTTGAGACGTAGCCTCCGCTGCATCGTCACTTGCTTCGGCGCCCTCTTCGTCGGTTTCGGTCTCCGCTCCGGATTCATCGGGGCCTTCGTGCACCGCTGTCTCTGCGTCGGCGCTTTCCCCCGTGGTCGCTTCTACAGTGGTGGTCATGCCGCCTGCGATTCGTATCTCTTTTTGAAAAATAATTTCGCCCTGGTGCTTCACAGTCACCAGGTGTTTTCCCGCCGATACCCGAACCAACCCTTGAAACGGCATTGTTCCCCGAGACGTTTCATCAATTACCAGCTCGGCCCCCTTGGGCGCCTGCAGTTCCAGCACCCCCACCAACACCCGCAATCGCTTGATTTCCGCCAGCACCAACTCTTTTTTATCTAGCGGAACATCGTCCCCACCGTCCACCATGTACGTTTCGAACGCTTCGAGCGCCAGACCGTACCGATGGGCAGCGGCTTCGGCCTGCCCGATATTGAAAAACATTTTCCACGACGCTTTTTCGGCGTACGCCGCCCGAAACTTTTCAGCGGCTTGTTTATACTCACCTTTTTCAAACAAGGCGATTCCGTCCTGGTAATCCTGTTTGGCTTTCTCATTCGGCATTGCACTCGCGGAAACCGAAACGCCTGATACGAGCGCCAATAAAAATAGTTCCCGTAAACCGAATCGCTGCATTCCTGTTTTCATCATTCCCCTCTCCGTTCGTGACGTATTACTCGTTTTCGACATTATATACTCAAATCAAACTTGTCTCATTGAAACTGTAAAAATTTATTGAGTGTTAAAAACACGGGTCCGTCAATCGAAAAGACCACTGATTCGCCGGAAAACGCTTTTTCAGTCTGCAACCGCTTGCACGACCCCACAGTTGTTGGTAATGGAGCTGGTATGATAGTTCTCGGCATAGAATCCTCATGTGACGAAACAGCGGCCTCAGTGGTCGATGGAAATCGCGTTCTTTCAGACGTGGTCTCGTCTCAGGTGGATGTTCATAAAATCTACGGCGGTGTGGTACCCGAACTGGCCAGCCGCAACCACATCGTGAGTGTCGCGCCGGTCATCGAAACCGCGCTGAAGGAAGCCAACACCTCGCTTTCCGATTTGGACGGCATTGTCGCCACTTCCGGTCCCGGCCTTCTCGGTTCACTGGTCATCGGTCTTCAGGCGGCAAAAACCCTGTCCTATGCCACGCAATTGCCGTTTGTGGGCGTAAATCACCTTCGCGGTCACCTGCTGGCCGCACGCATCCAGGATGAAACCGACACCCCTATCCCGGAGTTTCCGTACATGGCGCTGCTGGCATCTGGAGGTCACACCGGGGTGTACCACGTTCGCGACTGGAATGATATTGAATGTCTGGGCGAAACCCGCGACGACGCAGCGGGAGAAGCGTTTGATAAAGTGGCAAAACTACTGGGTCTGGGATATCCCGGCGGCCCGGTAATCGACAGAATGGCCGCCACGGAAGGAGATGAAATTTCTTTTCCGCAGGCACTTCGTCAGAAAAAAAGTTATGAATTCAGTTTTTCCGGCGTAAAAACCGCCGTGGCTCAGCACGTGCACGCCATCGATGGCGCGCCCGGCGAAAGCGAGATGTTCGCCATTGTGCGGGGATTTCAAAAATCCGTGGTGGAAATTCTGGTTCGAAAGGTTGTGCTCGCAGCCAGGCAAAAACAGGTCTCCCGGGTGGTTCTCGCGGGTGGGGTGGCCGCCAACAGCGGGCTTCGCGCCCATGCCGCTGAAATCTGCACGCAAAACGACCTCACGTTGTTTGCGCCGCCGCGAAAACGTTGCACCGACAATGCATCGATGATTGCCTATGCCGGGCTGCTGTCGTTACAAGCCGGAGAACGTAGTGGTTTCGACATTTCCCCAAAAGCCAACTGGCCCCTGTAGGCGTCATGCGGATTCTTGCGCTCGACGTGGGGACCAGACGCATCGGCGTCGCGATTTCAGACGAAACCCAACTGATTGCGCAACCGCTCGAATTCATTGATGTGAAAGTCGCCAATCCAGTGCGGGAAATCGTTCGGCTGTGCAAAGAGCACCAGGTGAAAACCGTGGTTATCGGATTGCCCCTATCCATGTCCGGCGGCGATCGTGGTGACAGCAGCAGACGTGCGAAATCGCTTGGAAACGTATTGGCCGAAAAAGCGCACCTGGAGGTTGTGTATTTTGATGAGCGATTCACTACCACCCAGGCGGATCGCATGCTGATTGAAGGCAACGTAACCCGTCAGAAACGAAAACAGGTGGTCGACAAAATTGCCGCATCACTCATTCTGCAAGGATACCTGGATGGCCGAAAAAGCGAATAAACCGCAGGTTTCCAGGGGGAAAGCCCGCATCGTCACCTTTGTGCTGCTGTTTGCATTCGCGCTGTTTTTCTCCGCATACGATTTACTGGTGACCTATCCCGATACCCCCCACACCGGCGCCGGCACGACGGTCCTATTCACCGTTAAAAAGGGAATCGGACCCAAAACGCTGACAAAAAAATTGCAACATGCCGGGCTCATCACCTCACCCGGAAAATTCGGCCTTTGGTTGAAACTGACCGATCAATATACAACTGTCAACGCCGGGGAATTTCGCCTGACCGACACGATGACTCCCAGCCAAATTATCGACGCGCTGCAGGGAAAAGGCGCACACAAAGGGATTCGCATCACGGTACCAGAGGGCTTCACCCTCAGCCAAATCGGCGCGCTGCTCGACCGTTTTGGCGTTGTCCCGCGCGATGACTTTCGCAAGGCGTGTTTCGATGCAACTCTCCTTCACCAACTGGGAATTCCCGCGACCAGCGCGGAGGGATTTCTGTTTCCGGATACCTACTTTTTCGACCCGAACACCCCTGCCAACCAGGTGATCACACGCATGCATCAGCAGTTTATCGATAAAACCGCGGGGTTGGGGCTTCCGGACGGAACCGCGCAACTTGCGATTGTAACCCTGGCCTCCATTGTTCAGGCGGAGGCGAAAATCGCTGCAGAAGCCCCGATTATCGCCGGGGTATACACCAACCGAATGAATCCGGAAAAATTCCCCAGCGGCCGACTGCAGGCTGACCCCACGGTTGCCTACGGATGTGATCCGTTTCTGCCCGTTACGCCGCCGTCCTGCGCGACGTTCAAAGGGGTACTCGGTTCCAAACAGCTGACAGACAACGAGAATCTCTACAACACTTATAAACATGCCGGACTACCGCCGGGTCCCATTTGCGTTCCCGGGCTGCCCGCCATTGCCGCTGCGCTGAATCCGAAGCCCGTCCCCTACTTTTACTTCGTAGTATCCAAAGACGGTCGCCATCAATTTTCGACCACCCTGACCGAACACGAAGCGGCGGTTCGCGATTACAGGAAGTCCAGTGGTCAATAAACAACTGCGAAAAGCCCGTCGCCGCCCCCATACGCGAGGTGGAAAAGTCACTAATTGGGCCGGCACCTCCGCGGTTTTCATGGTGGTGATGTCGCTGGCCTTTCTGCGATTTCAATTGAACGAATGGCTGGTGGCTTCCCTGGCGGTCCTGTTCGTTTTGCTTATCTACCTGGCCAAACGATACGAACACCAGCGCTCCATGGCCCATGTGGACGAAATGTCCGGCCACGACTTTGAACGTTATCTGGTAAAAGTTTTCCGTGCCAACGGATACACCGCCGAACTGATCGGCGACCGCGGTGCGGACTTCGGTGCCGACCTGATCTGCCAGAAAAACGGCATCCGCTATGCGGTTCAGGCCAAAAATTACGACCGTACCGTTCACAAGGTGGGCAACGATGCGGTACAACAGGCCATTGCCGGAGCCACCTACTATGATTGCGGCGAAGCCATGGTCGTCACCAACTCCCATTTCACCAGCGCAGCCAGGCAGCAGGCGCAGGCATCTCAGGTGATTCCGGTAACGTTAATCGGACGGGACCAGTTAAAACGAATGATAAAACACTTATAGCATCACGTACCCCGTTGTTGATGTTCCAAGGCAATAATCTTCCATTTTCAAACCCTATCTTTTATTGTATTATAACAATCGGTTAGACGTACCACCCAAGCAGGAGAAGTCGAAGGTACATGTACAGATTCATTGCGCTACTCGTTTCCGCCGGTGTCGGTGGTATTGCCGCCTGGCAGGTATATATCAACCTCGACACCATTGTGAAAAAATGGCTGATTACCCTCGGTTTTTCAGCCGGCACCTTTCTATTGGTAACCCTTGTGCTGTACCTGCCCCTGTTTCGACATATCGCCGACCTTATCGAGGAACAGTTCTCCACCCTGAATGCCCGGTTCACCGCGCGAAAAACCGGCCTCGGGCTCGATGAAGTTCCGCAACAGAATTATCGGCGACACACCACCTCCTCCTCACACCGCGCCCTCTGCTCCATGTGCGGCGGCCCCGGCGGACCCATTTGCGAAAAATGCGCCGACCGCATGAGTAAAAAGTAATCGGCGGGTACGATTTCCATTTTAACGAAATAGTGCGTGTTGCGGCAATACCCATCGCATTGTCGTGTACACGCTGCGCTTCGTTGATTTATTTTTTTAATGAAATATACTAACTCGGTTCCAATCGCCTTGTTCCACAAATGATTCTTTTGAATAGAAACACTATTCAGATAGCCGTGAGAATTCGTCCTGCAGCGGTTGAAACAATTCCGGTTAGAAACAAACAGTTCAATCATTGCGAGACCCACAACCGGCACTACTTGTCGATTGTGCGCTCAGAGCATAGGAGAAAGGAAATTTTTATGACCGAAAACACAGCGCTTGAATTTGTAATTACCCCAGTCAACGACAACTATGACCCGAGTGATGATCGATGGCTTGATCAGGTGACCGGTTTGTTAAATGACTTGCAGGCGGAAGTGGGAGACGTACGAAAAGAAGTGACGCCGCAGGATGGAAAAAAAGGGGGCTTCGAAGCGATTATATTGGCACTGGGTTCTGCCGGTGCCATCAGCGCTGCGGTAGAAATGTTTAAATCCTGGATATCGAGAGACAAGCGTCGCGAACTGGAAATATCTATTGAACGCGACGGAAAAAAAGAAACCTACCGTATTTCCAGTAACCGCATGGACAAAGACGATATTCGGTTTTTTATGGAAAAAGCAATCAACAGAGGTGATTGAATCATGGCGGAATCAAATTTCAGAGCACTGCTGGTTGGGAACGGCATATTTTCCAGCGACCCGCACAATTTACCGGAACTAAACGGACCGAAAAACGACCTTCGCATGCTGGAGGAAACGCTGACCCATCCTCAAATCGGTTTATTTGCAAAAGAGAATGTTCAGGTTCTGAAGGACTGCACCAAGGACGAAGTCCTGGAGGCGGCATATTCATTTTTCAGTTCTGCCAAGCGAGACGACCAGTTGCTTTTTTACTACAGCGGACACGGGATGCTGGATAAGTTCAACAAATTGTATTTCTGCACCCGGGATACAAAGACCACAGCGCTGCTGCTATCTGCCGTTCCCGATCAAACACTGAACAGCATGATACAGGAGTCGATTAGCTCCAGGCTGATTATCATTATCGATTGTTGTCACAGCGGACGATTCAAGTCCGGAGGTCTGTCTGAAAACCTGCAGGGCGAAGGGCGTTTTGTGTTAACGAGCTCCAGGTCCAAGGAGTTATCCCAAGATGCCCGTTGTACCGACGAACCGAGCGTGTTCACCCGCTATCTGGTAGATGCCCTGCTTTCGTCAGAAGTGGATACTGACAAAGACGGCTATATTTCTGTAAACGAGGTCTATAACTACATCTTACCGAAAATCTATGACGAAACAAAACAGCGGCCCCACCGCATATACGATAAAGCCGTTGGAGATTTAGCGCTGGGAAAAAGCAGGGAAACCGATGGTGACAGCGGTGTCCCCAGCGACATCGGCGCGGGGCACGGCGACGTCGGTGCAGCTACGGAAAAACCGATTTTGTGTGTATCAACAGAACTGCTGAATATTGACGACGTGGAAGCCGGCGAAACGTTGCCCACCGAAATTATTGACGTCTTCAATAATGGCGGCGGCAAGCTGCAATGGACATCTGATTGCGACGACGACTGGATAGAAATTGAAAAATTCAGCGGCTTCATCAAAGTGCGGTTTGTGCCGAAAATCGGAACGAATAGAGGCCGAATTTATATTCGAGATTCCGATACCGGACAAGCCAAGCGGATACAGGTTTGTGTGAAAGTGCGGGAGTCGTTGCGGTCCCCAAAGTTGCAAATCACGGATGACTCTGTTGATTTCGGCACTGTTTCCGCCGGTGCCTTTTCACCGACATATACCGTTCGTCTAATAAACACCGGCGATGGAGAGTTGGCGCCGCGAGTATTCTCTACGGATTCATGGGTGAGAACAAATCTATACGAAGATGTATTGGAAATCACCGCCGATACTGCGAACCCCGGCGTGTACGCTGGTACGGTTCGAATCGAAAGCGCCGGCGGCAGCGCAACAATATCGGTACGTATAACGGTTGAAATCGGCCCGGTCTTAAGCGTGTCTCCGTCTGGAATCAAGTTTGGAAAAGTTGAGGAAGGGGAACCTGCGGAGCATCATTTGACTATACAGAATGAGGGGAAAGGAACGCTTGAATGGAGCTACAAAACCGATGGTAATTTCTTTTCGGTAAGAGAAGAAGGCAACAAACTGCTTGTTGCACTGGATTCACGTCAGGTCGGAAAATTCAGAGGATCTATTTTTGTGAGCGGCGCAGGTGTGGAAAAAACCGTTCCCGTGGAAGCGGTTGTGGTGGCGAGAGAACAACCGCCGCCTCCCACTTTTGTGGATATCAGCGGCACATGGAACAGTGCCGGCGGCGCCGGATACTTCGTGGGAAAGGGTCCACAGTACCAATACAGCAGCACCAATTTCATGGGTGTGAAAGTTGAAGAAGGAACGGCTTTTGTAAACAACAATCAGGTTACCCTGCAGGGGTACAATGTGTTGACCGGCGCATTCACCGGTTCATTTCAAGTGGTCGACAACATGATGACCGGTATAATCAACACGGTGGCCGGCGCGGTGCCGATAACATTGCAAAAAACTCACGGCACAGTGCCCAACTTCATGCAATCCTTGGCATCTCTTTTCGGCTGACGTTTTTCAATATAATGACAGATGATGCCGGCACCCAACGAAAAATAATAGATCGATTCCGCCTTTGATACTCAATAGGTTTGGGTGATGCCGAACACGAAACGGAACGGGGCTCTGGGGTAGGTTTGCGGCACGCCTGCTGAATCAGGTTGGGTGT
>JAFGXQ010000137.1 GCA_016936575.1 Deltaproteobacteria bacterium | reverse complement strand
AGTGATTCGCCCACGTCGTTCGGGAGGGTTTGGATTTTTGATGATGCGCCGATGGATTCAGCACGTTCGAGTTGGCGGGCGACTTCGCGCTCCAGTTGACGCACTGATTTAACAAACGCTGGGTACCTGGGCGGAAGGGACAGCCGTTCTTCGGGGTCTCTGTCCAGGTCGTATAACCAGGCCTGAGCGCTGTCTTCGGTTTGAATGGTTTTATACCGGCCGTCAAACAGAGCGCGCTTGCGGAACCGCTTTTCAATATTTGAACGAGGGTCATCCCGCATGCGCGACATTTCCATGTAACAGGGGCGATCCTTTTTTTCATCACCGGTCATCAGCGGAACCAGAGAGCGCCCCTCCACGTATGCCGGCGCTTTGACTCCGAACCAATCCAACACGGTCGGCATCAGGTCCTGCTGCGAGGCGCTGTACACCACCTGGTTTCCCGCCCCCCAAATTCCCCCCGGCGCACGGACAATCAACGGAATACGGGTCACTTCGTCCTCGTACTGCAAGCCGTGATAGAACGACCCGTGATCATTGTGTTCGGTGCCGTGATCGGCGGTAATCACCAACCATGTATTTTCGAGCAATCCGAGCGTTTTCATTGTATCGATCACCCGCCCCAGATGGGTGTCCACCTTGCGAATCTCGGCGTCGTACAATCCCTTGATGTACGCCAATTCGGTTGATGTCAGTTTCATCTTCTGCAATTGGGCAAGCGGTAGTTCCATCGGAATCTGAATCCGTCCCGCATCCATCGGAAAAAATTCCTTCTGATAGGAGAGGTCCGGCGCGTAGGGTTGGTGCACATCCATGTAGTGAATCAGCAACATAAACTGCTGTTGGGCATGGGCGTTCAGCCAGGTGATGGCGTGGTCCGACACGGTCTGTGCGTCCCGGGCCAGCATGTCATAGTCGTATTCGGTGAATCCGCGATTGTATCCCAACGACGGGTGCAAAAACGGATTACTGACAATGGCGCCGGTAATATCGACACAACACGACAACGCCTCGGCCATGGTCTGCACCTGCGACGCAATGGGATAGAGAGAAAAACCATGAATTTGTTTGGTGTGCGTCTTCAACGCCGGAGCATCCTCGGCGCTGACCACTTTACCGGCCCAGTGCACAGAGGGCGCGACACCGGTGAAAATGGTGCCGAATGCCGGCGCCGTCCATGGGGCCGCCGCGTAAAACCGATGAAACAGCGTGCCCTGAGCCGCCAGTTCATCTATCATCGGCGACGTGTTTTTCGAGTATCCATATGCCCCCAATCGATCGGCGCGCAGGGCATCGACAACCACAATTACCACATTGCTGCCCAAGGGCGGAGCGTCCGCATCGCGAAACGCCGCCGATGCTTTGGGCAGCGGACTGTCCGGAAGCGTAATGGTGGACGCCTGCGACGGTTGCGGCACAGCGTTGTCTGAGGAGTTGCTTTCATCAGCCCTGGGTGGCGCGCATGCACACACCAGGCACGCAACGAACACCCCAATTGAATATTTGATCTTTTGTACACACATCGGCTCCCCTTTTACTAAAAAGCATTCCCACGAAACACCCTTTTTTAATGTTTTCAAATATGTATGGTAGATGGTGGTACTTGTGAACAGTTTCAGCTCGTTATAAGGAGACCCCGATTGCGACCCTTTTCCATTTTTATAGTCTTCATTGTAATGTCGACAGGTATTCCGGCGTGTGCGCCCCCGCCGGCGCCTCCCCCGCAAAAAGAATCGAAACCACCGGCTGCCCGAAGACAGCAACCGCACGAAAGTGTCGCTATACCCCCGCCCGAACCCCAGCCTGAAGCGCCGCCCGAAGACATGATTCGGGTTCCCGGCGGCACATTCACGATGGGCTTGAACCACCCGAGGGCGATTCCCGATGAACAGACAGAACACGAGGTGACACTGCGCGCGTTTTATCTCGATACCACCGAAGTGACCAATGAAGCGTACAATGCCTGTGTCGAGGCCGGGGTATGCGCACCGCCCAAAGAGCTCGACACCACCAAAAGCGGTTTCGAAGCGCTTCGGTATTTTCGTCGTCCTTTGCATCCGGTGACCGGCGTATCCAGGCAGGACGCCCTCACCTACTGCAACTGGAAAGGCAAACGATTGCCCACCGAAGCCGAGTTCGAGCGGGCGGCACGTGGAGATGACGGTCGAATGTATGCGTGGGGCGATGACCCGCCATCGGACACCCGGGCGGTATACGCGAGCAAGGTGACCAAAGATGTGGGCAGCAAACCGGAAGGCGCCGGTCCGTACGGTCACCTCGACCTGGCCGGCAATGTATGGGAGTGGACCGCCGATTTGTACGATCCGTTCGCGTACATGCGAAGTACCGCAAACCAGGGGATTCCCGCCGATTGCGCCACCATCAAGAAAACCCAGGACCAACTGCGCAGCGAAGGAAAACAGGGCTTCACCGGCACCAATCCCATCCCGTTCGAATGTGACCATGTGCTGCGGGGAGGCGCCTTCAACTACTTCGCATGGGGGTTACGCGCATCCAACCGCGTCCATCACCCGGAAAGCTGGAAAATGGCCATGGCCGGATTCCGGTGCGCCGAAGATACGGAATGAACCAATACCCAATGAATAAGTATTTCAGTACACAATTCATAAAATCTCGCTCAATTTATTTTGTCGTTCCAGCGCAATTGAAGTACGGTCGTACAGACAATGAATCGAAATTGGTGCCAACCTGCAAATATATTCTATCTCGTTACTTTTTGCTGTCTTCTGTATAGCAACAGTAGTCGCGTTGCTGCGGCGGAGACCCCAAAACCGGTACTGCTGATGCTGCATTTAGACGCATCTGAAATACAGAAACTGGAACAGGCCCTGCAAACAGAGCTGGCACTGGAGTTGGATACTCACCAACTGATAGTCGAACCATCGTTTCAATTCAGCGCCGCATCGCTTTCAAAAAGAATTCACGAATTGCGACAAGTGGCTGCAAAACGAAACAGCGATGCAGTTATCTGGCTGGAACGAAGCGGTGCACACACTGTGACACTGCAATTGGTCGTTGTGGCGCCGGGACAATCCACGGTTCGTTCGGTGGAAGCCGATGTCACTGATGACGAAATCGGAGAACTGGTGATTGCAGCCCGCGAGTTACTACACGACATTTATATCCCCACATCCGAAGCAACAGCATCTGAGCCGTCGGCTCAGATAAACGTTCCTGCTGACGGCGTGAAAGAAGATGTCCAACCGGCTACTTACCAGACCTCAATCCCCCCGAAATACTACCTGTCACTCGAAACCGGTTTGGAAACCTCGCTTCCGCCGAACGACGCGTCTTTGCTGCTGATGAACGGTCGTATCGGTTGGCAGCGCTGTAGTCCGAAAGGCGTGACATTTTCTGTATTCATGTCTATCTTCGGTGCACCATCTCCTCAAATTGACAACGGTACCATTAAAACAGCCGGTTTTCGCCCGGGTCTGGGACTCAGCTATCTGAAATTCAGGAGGCGAATCGCTTTCGGACCTTTTTTTCATGTGTTTGTGCCCTATCAAAAAGCACGTCTTGTGCTGAATGACGGTGTTAACCGAACGGACCGATGGTGGAACCTGCGAATTTCACCGGGGGGGGGGCTGCGAATCAACGTCGGCATGCGAACCCAACTTCAGATATGGGCCGGACTGTCTGTTCAGATTCGACAGAAGATTTTCAAGCAAACCTCCGATGGTGCCACATTGTATCGGACGCCGTATCTGGATGGAGACGCCGGAATCGGTGTTATTTTCAAATTAAAGTAAAAAAAACAGGAAGCTTTTGCCCGACAAAATCGAATAAACGATAGAGAAGGCTTGATTGTTCGAGTCGGCGCAGTCAATATCACAGAGAATATGTGCGCAAGCCTGCAACAATACACCGGAGAAAACGATTCTCCTTCTGACAGCGCTCTAATGGAACAATTGAAAACTGGTGATATGAGCGCACTGGAAGAGATCTACATGCGATACAAAGCCATGGTGAAATCGGCTATTTATCGGGTTTCCCCAAATGTTATCGCTGCGGATGCGGAGGAACTTACCCAGGATATTTTTATCGCGCTGGTGAACGCCGCGCCGCAATTCGACAGCACCAAACGATTGAAGCCGTGGCTATACGGAATTGCGGTAAATAAAACGATCGATAACAAGCGAAGCGGCTGGCTCCATACCGACCTATTGAAGAAGCGCAGTGCCGAGGATCCACCTGTACATCCGGTGCACACAGACCATCTCGCTGAAAACATCCATTTGCGAAAACAGCTGAACCAGGCATTCGAATTGCTTCCCAAAGAACAGCATGATGTGATGGTTCTGCATGCAGTTGAGGGATTCAAGGGTCATGAAATCGCCGAAATACTCCAAATTGAAGTGAATACTGTGTGGACGCGTTTACATCGCGCGCGGAAGACACTTTCAAAATCACTTGCGGCTGCATCAGGAGGACGCAAATGAAATCGGTGCACAACGCATGCATGCGAATTGAGCAGTACCTGGATCGGGAAATGGGTGTGGAGGAAACGCACCGATTCGAAGCGCATCTCCAGGAATGTGATGTCTGCAGAGAAGCCGCTGCCCAGTGGGAAACCATTACCCACGCCTATGCTGTCTGGACAACGCAACAGGACGACGCCCGTCCGGAACAACCGAATCATGCGGAGGCGTTGTCGTTTGTTCACCGTATTCAAAAAAAACTGTCGCTCCCCCACTCTCCGGCACCACCTCGAAAATTGACTTCCAAACCGCTGACTTGGATTGGAATAGCGGCGGCAGTTGTATTGACAGTTGCAGGGGCGGGAATCTACAGATATCGACAGACCATGCATTTACCTGATTCCGGCGCATCCAATGCGACTATCACGCCATCCAGCAAACCTGTTTCCGTTGATTCACCCGCTTCCCGGCAAGCGCGGATTGTTCATTTTTCAAATGGCGTAAAAACAACAAACAGCACTGTCATTGCGGAGGGACAGTTGCTAACCGCCGATTCAGAAGAACGCGTCCTGGTTCACATCGACAACGACGATATAGGAATCGGGGCCGGTAGTTCCCTGGGTGTTCAACACAGTACCGACCAGCGAAAGTCATTCATTTTACATGGCGGGATTGCAGCGTTTCAGGTGGCTCCGCGAAAAAAAGGAGAGCTGTTCGAAATATCGGTCCGTAACGTTGCCGTTACAGTTGTCGGCACCCGTTTTTCTGTTCAGTTAAAACCGTACGGCGACATTGTGGTCGCCGTAACGGAAGGTATTGTTCGCATCACCCGCAACGATGAACAGTTCGTATTGTCCGCCGGCAATCGCCTTACAGTGTCGAAACACGGGTCAATTGAAAATTCTATTGCAACGGGCGATGATACGCTCGGAATCCAGCAATTGCTGAATACTGCAGTGTCCGGTGTAACAGCCCAGGTCAGTGAACCCGCTCTGCCCATCGAGGCATCTCAGCGCTCAACACAAAAAAACGCTGCGTCCGGGCACATCGACAGAAACATTGAGACGTGGCAAAGACTGATTATTGAAGGGAACACTCAAGTAGCAACAACACAGATTTTATCCTATCTGCGAACGACACCCAATGATGCCGAGGCGATGATGCTTCTCGCCACTTGTCAGAAAAGGTTGGGGAAACACGAAGCCGCTTTTCACACATACAAAGATATTATTCGCACCGGGACACCGTCACTTGCCAATCGCGCACGATACAGTGCTGGGGAAATCGCCCAGGACCGTCTGAATATGGCAGAGGAATCAGCAGCATTGTTTTCAGCGTATCTTCAACATACCGCTGCAGGTTCACCCAATCGCGGAGAAGCAAAATTAAGACTCTCCAAATCGCTGTTTCAGACCGGAGATTCAACACGAGCCCATACGCTGCTTCAGGAAATAATCAAAGAATACGGCAGAGCTCCAGTTGCCAATCGTGCGAGAGTTCTGCTGGAATCCAACCCATGATTGCGCTATAAATACATAAATGAAATACCGTACTCATGCCCTTGTCGCTTTCCCGGCTCTACTGCTGCTGACCGCATGCCAGTCCGTGGTTTACCTCGATAATGACACCGCGAATACAGACACATCGACAAACAGCGACAGCGATACGAATCAATGCGCGCCGCCGGGAACCACTCCGCTCGTTTGTGAAAGTTTCGAACAGGAGATCACCGCGATTAATTATGTTCGCAACGGTGACATTCGGCTCGATTCAGACCGTGTATTCGACGGGAACGCATCTCTTCTTTGTGAAACTACCCAAATTGAAAGTTTTGCATTCATTTCAAATGAATTCGCTCCAATCGAATCGGGGGTAGTGTACTTTCGAGTCCATTTATTTATTCCCCCGGGTACAATCACCGGAACCACAAAGGTGCTTAACCTGACCTCCGGAGAGAGCCCCGATTTAGAAGAAGTTCAAGGAATCGACATCAATATTTCATCTGGTTGTCGCGTTGATATCTATCAACATGGAAATCAGGTACGCTACCAGTCCGAGCCCGATATGGTCCCGGAAGGAGAATGGTTCTGCCTGCGCGGAAACTACATCATCTCAGCAACCGCCGGAGAAACCACCATCTGGATAAACGACGGTCTGGCCGTCAGCACCACCGCTAATACCGATTCCATCATTAACGGCGGTGTCAGTCAGTTTCGCACCGGAATCGGATGGACGGAACAAGGTCAAACCACCGCTGTATTTTATTTTGACAACGTTCTCGTTGATACGATTCCGGTGGATTGCGCAGCACCTTAGCGTAGGACAGTGCTACTTCGCATCATTGTAGGAATAATACTTCACCCAATCATAATAAGCGGTTGCAGGCAGCGCGGCTTCGTCGATGTCACCTGCCCAACCGGATTGATTGGTCGGCCAAGCGTTCATCATGATTCGCTGCGGCAACACCATTTGCGCTGCATATGTATCAGATTGGTGGCGCAACTCACCATCAATGTAAAACCCGATTCCCGCGGGGGTCCATTCGATTGCGTACACATGAAATTCCGCCGATGGCTGAAAATCAAGAGTGTCGTGAAATTCATTGGTCACCCGCTGGTTCTGATCGTTCCACACAATTTCATTGTACTGTAAGGAATTCTCATCTCTACCCAGGAATTCGATATCAATTTCATTCCAGTTTTCTTCCATCGCCGCATCCGCCCAATGGTCGTAAAAGGTAAACAACGATGATATCAACCCACTGCCTGCGGCAAACTTCGCGCGTGTTTCAAATCGGCCGTAGGTAAAGAAATCAATGGTGCGCAGCTCCCCGGCATTGTAAGGTTTCTGAGTACCTTCCCCAGCGGTGATCAACAACTTCATGAACCCGTCCTCAAACACAACATTATTCGAAGTGAAAGTCGCTTCGTTCTCATCGAACGTATGAGTGGCGCGCATCCATCTTGCGGCGTCAAACGCTGCAAAATCGTCTTTCCATTCGAGTGTGAACTGCGTATCAGACTCATAAATGATATTCGGATCGACGTCTGCGCCTTCGGTGTAGTCGGCATCGCTTTGGCTATCGGTACCCGTATCCGAATCGTGCGCATCTGTTTCGACGCTGCCGGTATCCGGTGTTGAGCTCTCTGTATCATCGAGAGACGTCTCTCCAACATGGGAATCTGAATCGCCCCCGGAGCACCCCCAGATGACTGCCGCTGTAAAAATGAAAGTGAAAAATTGTTGGCTGTTCATTTTGAATCTCATAAAAACCTCTTTTTGCCAATTGCCTGCATCGCTGATGTTAATTTACGGATGGGTCTCGAACCACCCGGGAAAAATGTTACTGCTGATAGACGCGAACATAGTCAAAACGCTGAACCATCGGAAAATCACCATAATTCACATCGCCCCCCATCATGCCGCCGATGGCAAGGTTCAAAATCACATGCATGGCGTTGCCGTCAATGTTTGTATACGGCCAATTGGTCGCATTCCAGGGTTCGGGCCGGTAAAATGTGTGAAATATGTAGTCATCTACAAAAAACTCTACACGATCACCAAACAGGTTGGCGCCGTATACATGCCATTCGGTCTCCGGATTGGTAGGACTGTATTCGGCCAGCGTATGATTGATGGCGGAATCATCGTGGGCGGCACATTGAAAATGCCCGGTATTTCCCACATATTCAAATATATCAAGCTCGCCGCAACCGGGCCAGCCGCCATACGGCCCCTGTTCATTTCCGAGCAGCCAGAACGCCGGCCAGGTTCCGCCGCCGCCGGCCAACAAGGCACGTGTTTCGATTCGGTACGCTACCGAATTGTCTGCCGCCGGCGCCCAGGCCACCTTCGACTCTATCCGACCGGATGTGATTTGACCGTCATTCAACGCGGTAATTTCCAATATACCGCCTACCTGATTGAGGTTATTCACATTATTGGTGTACTGCTGCAGCTCCTGATTCACAGTACCGGGAGGCCATAATATAACCTGCCAGTCGCTCTGGTTCGGAAGCCCTGCGCCGTCGAACTCATCTGCCCAAATCAACTGCCAGTCATTCGCAGTCGTTTCTTCACATTGACCACTCTCAGAACACGTGAATCCGGTTTCGCAAGCGCCGCAGCTGCCGCCGCAACCGTCATTTCCGCATTGCAATCCACCACATTGGGGGGAGCATGTTCCCAACTCAAACCAATCCAGGTTGCAGATGCCGTCTGTTCCGCTCCCCACCAGATACACCGTATGGATACCAGAGGTTGGAGTAATCCCAATCGAGGCTTCCCCCCACACATCCCAATCCCCTGTATTTTCCGGAGTAAAAGTACCGATGACCGTTCCATTCACACTGTCCAACCGGATTTCGACGGTCCCGCCGCTGCTCCCTTTTGAATACCGTACAACCGCCACATTGGCGTTTTTCAAATCCACGCTCTCGAATGCCAGATAGTCGCCCGCATCGATATACCCCACGGTTGTATCATTATTCTCTAACTCGGTGCCGCTTTCCGCACCCGTATAGTGTCCGTTGCAGTCCCCAACATTTCCATGTGCGCACTCCACCTGCACCCGGGCTGAATCCGAATCTGTATCGGTGTCGCTATCACTGTCCGCATCTGTATCGGAATCCGTATCCGTATCAGCGTCGGTATCAGAATCCGTATCCGTATCGGTGTCCGAGTCAGCGTCGGTATCAGAATCCGCATCTGTATCGGTGTCAGAGTCAGTGTCAGCGTCGGTGTCAGCGTCGGTATCAGAATCCGCATCTGTATCGGTGTCAGAGTCAGTGTCGGTATCAGAATCCGAATCCGTATCGGCGTCAGAGTCGGTGTCTGTATCAGAATCCGCATCCGTATCGGTGTCAGAGTCAGCGTCGGTATCGGAATCCGCATCCGTATCGGCGTCAGAGTCGGAATCTCCGTCCGCATCAGCATCCGCGTCTGTATCGGTGTCGCTATCGCCGTCGGTGCTTCCGGTATCGTTATCGGACACCGAACTGTCTGTTCCGCAACCGATTGTCCAGACACTGAACACCACAATCAAAGATATTAAGGTTTGTTTTAATGAAGTCATATTTCTCTCCCTGAAAAATTTATGTAGAATATTCGAACAACAGCACAATAACCTTCCAGAAAAATAACTTTTCCGCGTTAATCGGGCGCAATTTCACGTGATTGCCAGTGTGCATATCCTTTTGAGAAAATGGATATAGAAAAAAAATCGACATCTGGAGTTCCCATATGCCGGTGTTGAAGGGTTCACTAGTCGTAACAACATCAGATGACAACCATTCACTGCCCCTTTACATGTTCGGCAACGGAGCAGTGATTTGATTTCGGTGGACCAATCCGCCCATCGATCCCACTGAAAGGGGACCACGTATGAATTCTTCTCGCTTCTTAATGCTATTGGCTGCAATGTTTCTGGTCATGTCCTGTTATGATGACGTGCCGGACGGCTCAGGTTCTGTAGACGAAAAGGAAAACTGGCGATATACCAATGGGGATGCAGATGCTGATTCCGATGGGGATACGGATGGAGATGGCGATGCGGATGGCGATGGCGATGGCGATGCGGATGGCGATGGCGATGCGGATGGCGATGGCGATGCGGATGGTGACGGCGATGCGGATGGTGACGGCGACGGGGATGCGGATGGCGACAGCGATGCGGATTCAGACACAGATTCCGATTCGGACACAGACTGGTGGGGGACCTGCAATGTAGGGGAAACCCGTTGTGACGCCAACATGCTTCAGATGTGTGACCTGGACGGCTGGCAGGATTGGGATGACTGCACCATTCAAAATTCAATCTGCACCGTTCTCGACGGAGAATATCAATGTGTTGATCCGTGGGACCCTTGGAGCTACGCCGATGGTGACGCCGATGCGGATGGAGATGCCGACGCGGATGCCGATGCGGACTCAGACTCGGATTCAGACTGCGACTGCGGCTACGAAGAGTGCTTCGAATACGAAGTATGCGAGTGTAATGAATACGAATGTTACTGCTGGTGGGAAGTAGAGTGTATGGACTGCGACTGCGGCATCGACACCGAGCAACAGGAAATCAACTATCCTGGAGCGCCGTGCTATGAGCAAGATGCCGGTGTCAACGAAATCACGTGTTTCAGCTGGGCCGGCTGGGGCGGCCCCTGTACTGAAACGACAGCGGATTGCAAAAACAACGACGAATGTGTGCAACTGGAAGAATGCATCAACGAAAGCCGGAGCGCCGAAGACTGGATTTCCTACCGAGACGCCTGCTTGGCCGAAGCGGGGGGCGAAGGCAGTGAAGCGGTTGAATTGTACTGGGACTATATGCAATGCATATACTGCGACTACTGCGACCTGGCCTGCGCCGCCGACGCCGGAAGCATGCAATGTGACGAATACAATCCCCGCATGATCAACCCGGAATAACCGCTTCTGTTCAGCTTCATTTCCGTTTCCCGGGCCGGGCCAAGTATACCACGTGTCTCGGGCCGCCTTTTCCGGGTTTGGTTCGTTCAACGGTGAAACCGGCGCGTCCCAGCCGGCGTTCAAAGCCCAGGTCCTCGCCTTCGGTCCATACCGCGAACACGCCGTTTTTGCTCAATGCGTCTCGAGTTCGCGTCAAGGCCTCAAACCCGTAAAACGGATGGGTATCGTCGCGGTTGGCTTCGGTGGTTCCCTCGTATAAATCGAGAATGATCGCATCGAACGGTTTTTTTGAAATATAGGCGGCGTCCATAATCACCTCAGACACATCTTTCACCGCCACCTTCACCCGTTTGTCTCGCAACGGAAAATCGGTCAGTTCTCCCAGTTCGCCCTTGCACCATTCCACCACAATCGGATTCAACTCGGCCACTTGAACCGCGCACTTTCCGGGCAGCGCATTGAGTGCCGCGCGCAAGGTGTATCCCATGCCGAGCCCGCTCACCAGCACCTGGGCGCCCACTTTGTTCGGCAGCAACGCAATAGCGCTCTCCGCGAGCGCCTGCTCGGTCAGACTCAAGTGACTGTTCATCAGAATCTGATTGTCCAGCTTAATGATAAAATCCTTTTTGCCGCGCCGAAGCAACTGAAGCAGCCCGTCCGGGGTCTGCTGTTCATCCAGGGTGGTCCAGGGTTTCATGTGCGTATTCTCCAGGTATCGGCCCACAAAGACCGACATAAAATAAAAGACAATTTATCGTTCCATGCTATTAAAGGCGCATGGAGCGGTGAATGAATAAACCAAAGCGAGTCGAAAAGGAAATGATATTTACGAAGAACAACCGTCGAACCATACACCTCGCAACGATCGCGCCGGGGTTGCTTCTACTTTTATGGGCATTGGTTTTCTGCGCCTGTTCCAATGACACCATCGGACGCCGGATATCGAAAGATAACGTAACGGTTCGCCAAGTAGGGTTGAATGACGCTCACCGGCTAGGCGTTCGGGTCATTCACGAAAACGACTGGTTTATCGAAACCCCCGGTGGCACGTTGGTTGTCGCCGGAAAATCCGATAATCCGCGTACCCGGCATCTGTCCGGCACCGTAACGGGCATCGTCTTTCGTGAGCAATTTTCCGACAACCTGACCTCTCTGTCGCTCTATGGCGAAATCGACAATACCACCATCACCTGGAATCTCGAAACCCTCACGCCGAAAATCGTCAACGGTTCTGCCGGCATCGCCATGGTTCAGGTATCGGCGGACCACCGCCTGACTGCGCATTCCTTTATTCACTATGCGAAGCGAACATCCTCTTTTAAAATATGGACCCAGATAACCAACACCGGCGCCGGCCCCATTGCTCGTGTGGCGTTCGGCAGCACAGTGGTGTGGGACGGCGGATTTGTCTTCTCCCCCGGCCGCGGTTTCATTGAAGAAGAAGTAAGGGGCGATTCCCCATGGCTGGCCATGAAGGGAAAAAACCAAACCACCGGTCTGGTACTTCGCGACCGACCGTACAGCGCACAGTATCGCTTCGACCCCCATGGCCCCTATGAAAACAAACTCATCGCACACTCGGGTGCGCTTGCCCCCGGCGCGCGGGCACAGATGGAACAGCACATTCTGATAAATGACGGGGGAATCGAAAAAATCGCCGCACGGGCGTGGGACATCACGGGAATCCCTACCGGGCGTATTTCAGGAACGGTATCTCCCATGCTTAGCTGGGGAGAAATCGCCGTCCAGCCCACTGGTGAAAATCCGCAAATCGTCAGTGATGTGTCGCCGGACGGAACCTTCGATATACCGATACCGTTCGGAAATTACGAAGCCGTTTTAATCACGCCCGGTGGAAAAATTCGAAAAGAAGCACAATTGACGTCGAGCGTTCCCCACGTCACCGTCGATTATTCAACCCGCAAGCCGGGCGTGCTGCATTTTCTGGTTTCAGACGAAACCCTGCTTCCGATTCCGACCCGGTTGATTGTTCGCGGCGTTCCGCCGACCGAAAACCCGATGTTGGGCCCCAGGTACAACGCATCCGGCGCCGAAAACATCATATATTCAGAACGGGGCGCCGGATCAATGGAGCTGCCGGAGGGCCAATATCGGGTCACTGCGACACACGGGCCGGAATTTTCAATTAGTGAAGAAGAAATAACAGTGAAATCCGGGCGACATGTGTCAATTAGCCATATTCTGCGCGAAGAAATTGAACGTAAAGACTGGTTATCGGCCGATTTTCACCTGCACGCGGAACCCAGCCATGACTCCAACGTATCACTGACCGACCGCGTCATTTCGCTGTACGCCGAAAACGTTGACATCGCCGTGGCCACCGACCACAACGTGGTGGGCAACTATGAGAATGCCATCGCGAATCTCCAATCGGCGCACGGACTTCGCAGCGGAACCGGCGTCGAAGTGACCACCCAAAAACCGAACTTCGGGCATTTCAATGTATGGCCCGTGCCGGCCGACGAGCCGCCGCCGCAATGGACCGAGCAAACCCCATCGGCGTTGTTCGCGTCGGTGCGCAGCAACTATCCGACCGCGATCATTCAGGTGAATCACCCCCGCATGGATTATTACGACATCGGGTACTTTACGATTGCGGGTCTGAACCTGACAGGGAATCGCTTCGAAACAGAAAACGCATCATTCGATTTTGATGTGATCGAAGTATACAACGGAATGAACCTGAAGCACCCGGAGCTGGTGGAACAGAATCTCGCGGAGTGGTACCAACTGCTCAACCTGGGCTATCGGTTCACGGTGACCGGCAATTCAGACTCCCATTTTCTGTCGGGGCATTTTGTGGGGTATCCGCGAAACTATCTTCACATTCCGTCCGATCCGCCGGAGGCATATACGATGAGCGACGTGGCCGATACATTGAAAGCCGGTCACTCGTTTGTGAGCACGGGGCCGTTCATGACCGCTACCCTGGCCGAAGGCACGTTCGGTGATGATGTTGTCGTCAAACCCAACCATAAAACGCCACTGGACATACAGATTCAGTCCGCATCGTGGCTGCCGCTCGATTATGTGACGGTCATTGTAAACGGCGAAGAGGTGGCCACCGCCGAACTCGAAATGCCGACAGAGCCCGCGCCCATATCCATCTCTTTTCCGCTGGTGTTTCAGCACGACTCCTGGGTAGTGATCAAAACCGGCGGCAGCTTTCAGATGAACGACATTCTCCCCGGCCTGAACGCCACCCCCCTCGCCTTCTCCAACCCCATCTGGGTCCATGTGGGCAACACACAGAAGAGATAAAACAATAAAAGAAATGGTGAAAAACTATTTCTGGTCTTCGGGGAGGCCGTATTTGTTTACGACGAAGTCGATGTCCTTGTCGCCACGGCCGCTCAGGTTCACCAGAATGGATTGTCGAGGGTTCTCTTTGGCCAATTTCAATGCATATGCCACAGCGTGGGCACTTTCCAGCGCTGGAATAATGCCTTCGTACCGGCTCAAGGTGTAAAACGCATCAATGGTTTCGGCATCATTGGCCACAACGTATTTCACCTGCTCAATATCTTTCAGCATGCAGTGTTCCGGACCTACGCCCGGGTAATCCAGCCCGCTGGCGACAGAATACACGGGCAACGGCTCACCCTCGTCGTTCTGCAGGTTGTAGCATTTGAACCCATGAATCAATCCGTCAGAGTTTCCGTAGGTCATGGTTGCCGCGTGATCGCCGATATTATTCGAGGTGCCTCCCGGCTCCACCCCCCACAAGGTGACTTCCTCGTCATTTAAAAACGCCGAAAACAGCCCCATGGCATTGCTGCCACCCCCCACACAGGCTACCGCGTTGTCGGGAAGCTCGCCGGTCATTTCAAGGTATTGTTCGCGAGCCTCGATACCCACCACTCGTTGAAAATCGCGAACCATCATGGGGAACGGATGGGGCCCCACCACCGAACCGATACAATAAATCGTGGTGACCGGGTCGGCCAAATACGCTTCAAATGCGGAATCCACAGCTTCCTTAAGAGTTTTCAATCCGTGACTGACCGGCACCACTTCGGCGCCCAGAATTTTCATGCGAACCACGTTGGGGTGTTCTTTTTCCATGTCGACTTCGCCCATGTGAATCTCGCATTCCAGCCCGAAGTACGCCGCCGCCGTGGCCAACGCCACCCCATGCTGACCGGCACCGGTTTCGGCAATCAGTTTTTTCTTACCCATATACTTGGCCAGCAGCGCTTCCCCCATGCAGTGATTGAGTTTGTGCGCGCCCGAATGGTTAAGGTCTTCCCGCTTCAAATAAATGCGTCCGCCGGTCATTTCGCTCAACTTGCTGCAATAATAGACCGGTGTGGGCCGTCCCTGAAAATGCGTGCGAATGCTGCGCAGCTCGGAGATAAAATTATGCGACTTGCTGATGGTAAAATAGGCATCGGTAATTTTGTCCACTTCGCCCTGCAAATCGGGCGGCAGAAAACTTCCGCCGTACTTGCCGAAAAAACCTTCTTGATTGGGATGCTGTTTAAAATAACTCTTCATGATGAGACCTCCTGAAAATTGAATTCCCAACGTACAGGAGAAACCCCGTTTTCCCAAGGACTTTTCATAATGATGTGACTCCCGCGCAGAAAATGATTTCCATCTATGTAAAATCATGATTACACGAGAGAAATGTAGTGAATGTATGATAGATCAAAAGAAAAGGATTAAATATTAGGACGATGCTTTTACTTGTCGGCATACAGGACTTACTTCATTCCATTGTGGTCATTTCCGCGGTGGTGATGCTGGTCGGCTTTCTGCTGAAAATACTGCGGCAGCCCTCTGTGATTAGCTACATCATTGTCGGCGTGGTCCTGGGCCCCGGCGTTTTGGGCATTGTGGAAGGAAGCGAAGACATTTCGGCGGTGGGGTCGCTGGGACTGGTGCTGCTGCTCTTCTTTGTGGGCATGGAAATGAGCCTTCCGAAACTGATCGCCAACTGGCGCATTTCGGTGGTGGGCACAGGGCTGCAGGTGGGCATCAGTCTGTTGGTGATGTTCGGGCTCGGCTATTATGCGGGTTGGAATGCGGCGCGCATTATAATGATGGGATTCGTCCTCACCCTGAGCAGCACGGCGGTAATTCTCAAGCTGCTCTCCGACTGGAATGAAATGCAAACGACTTTTGTGTACGTAGGCATGATTATAGAACTCCCGTTTCTGTGGGAAAACGTGGGACTGATTTCAATACTGGTCGTCAGTGTGTTTGTGCTGAACACCATAATCAACGGGCTGGTGTTTCTGGCGTTTAACATTCCGTGGCGGCAGAGTATATATGCCGGCGCATTGCTGTCTCAGGTGGGTGAATTCAGTTTTGTGCTGGGAACGGTCGGACTGTCGCAGCACATCATCACCGGATATACGTTTCAACTGATTATCAGCACCATTGCCCTGACCTTGTTTTTCAGCCCGGCGTGGATTTTCCTGAATAAAAAATTGCTTCGCTGCGACCCTTTTGAAAAGTAGCTATATGCAATCGGTAACTATCCGCAACATAATCCTCTTTTTCCTGATGTGCGTCGCCGCGTCCGGGTGTCGTCATCACGCAGTCGCCACAGCGAATGATTATGAAGGCCGCGAAATCAGAAAAATCACTTTTAAGGGAAACAGCGCCCTCACCGACACGCAGCTTCAATCCTTTCTGCCCATCCAGCGGGGAGACCATTTTATTACCGAGGATGAAGCGGCGGTATTCGACATTCTGCTCCAGGCATATGCGAGTTACGGCTACTACGAGGCGCGCATTGTAAAACTGGAGTCCATCCCTTTGCGTCGAAATCGCGTGGATGTGAACGTTCATATTCTCGAAGGCAAACCCGTACGGGTCGGCTCGGTCAATGCGATATGGGACTCAGCGTTCCCGGACGCAGCGGCGCTGATGCGCACGCTTCCCCTGAAAACAGGTGCGCCGGCGAGCATTGAAGCCCTCAACAAATCCACTCAACGCATCAAGGACACCCTTGCTTCAAAGGGCTACGCCCTTGCCGAAGTTCACGAATCCATGAATATCACCCAAAGTATTTATCGCGCCGATGTCATATTTCGAATTCACCCTGGTAAAATCTGTCGCATCGGCGGCATCAATATCCAAGGACTTCAGCTGGCGCCGCACGATCTGGTGATGCGGGAACTGACACCGTTTGAAGGCGAGGTCTACACCCCCGAGGTGGAATCCCGAATCGAAACCGCGCTCAATTCATTGAACGCCTTTCGTATTGTCACTGTCGAGGCGATGCAATCAGATACTGCCGACAACGAAGTGGATGTCACCGTATCGGTGGTAGAGGCGGACTTCCAGAGTTTGAAGTTGGGTGTCGGCGTGCAGTTTGAAACCAACAAGTTCCTGGGATGGACCTCCGCAGTGTATCAACATAACAATTTTCTCCACCGGTTGAACCAATTTCAGCTTCGCGCATCGGCGGGTTGGGCACTGGTTCCCGCCTTGTGGAATGTGGAAGAGATGGGGCCGGTCACGTTGATAGAACCCAGTGTGACCCGAAAAGGATTTTTGGAACCCCAGCTCTACTGGAACCTGGCGCTGGCACTGCAGACCGATGTGGAAGAAAACTACAAGCTGTTCTCGCCGTCGTTTCGTCCATCGGTATCGCGAACCTTTTTTGAACGGCTTCATATTCGTCTGGGCTACAACCTTGAATACATCGTTATATATGGTCTTCAAGACCTGTTCCTACAGGAAATCCAGCGTCAGTACGAAGACATGCGCAGCCCCATCCGGTTGGCCGACATCAACGTGTCGACCCGGTTATCGTTTGCCGACAACCCCACTGACCCCAACAACGGCGTGATATTCCGTTTCAACTTCTGGCATTCCGGCAAGTACCTGGGGAGCGAAGTGGCGTTCAACAAAATTCAGCCGTCCGTCGCTGCGTACTGGCGGCCGGTTTCCTTTTTTCAGCTGGCGGTACGTTCGGAATTCGGTTTTCTCTACCCCATCAACGGTCCCAATTATACGGGTATTCGCTCCAACTTCTTTTTGGGCGGATACAACACCGTTCGCGGCTGGGGCGGAAAACGACTGGCCCCCTGGGTCCGCATCTGCGTGGATGCGGCAGAAGAGGAATGCAAAAAATTCTGGCTGGGCGGAAAATCGATGGTGTTGAACAACGCCGAGATGCGGTTCACGTTGAGCAAGGTGGTTGATGTGGTCGTTTTTTTTGACGTGGGAGACGTGCAATACGATACCCGCACCATTGTGTTCAAAGATTGGAACTACTCAGTGGGCAGCGGCATTCGCATCAACACCGCTATCGGGAAATTCAGATTCGATGTGGGCTATCGGTTGAATGAAACGCCGAATTATCTGGCAGAACCGCGGTTCGGCATTCATCTGGGGCTTGGAGAAGCATTTTGAAGCACAAGGCAAAAAGGCGTTTGATGACTTCGCTGGTGGTATTCGCGCTCTCCCTACTGCTTGTTGCCGCCGTTGCCGTCGGCGTGATTTTCTACACGTCGACAGGTGCATCGCTGATTCTCCGCGCTGCAGTGAATGCTTATGACAAATCCATTCCGGCCGACATCACGATGCAGAAAGTCAACGGAACAATTGCCACCGGTATCGAAGTCAGTGGCATTTCCATTCGGGACCGTAACCGATCGCCCATGATTGAAATCGACTCCCTTCGCCTCGACATATCCCCTTGGGAGCTTATCGAAAAGAAAGTGCATCTTCGAAATATAACTATCGATACCGGCACGGTGTATATCGAAAACAAAAATAGTCGAATCACCCTGAGCGATTTGACCCCCCCGAGCAGCGAACCCAAAAGCAACGAACCCGAAGATATTATCGATTCACTGCCCGTCACCCTGCAATTCGACAAAACCGCGCTGAAACAGATTCACCTGATTCATGTAAATCACAAAACGAACACTCTCCTGGCCCTGCTGCAACAGGGCGAATTCGGGCTTACCTGGAGCGATTTTCTGAAGGTGAGTCTGACTCGCTTGGACGCGACTGTGTATCGCACCAAACAGCCCATTCGAGTGTCGCTGCGACGACCGCAGCAATTGCATGTATTCACAGATAAACCCACCACCCGTTTTGATATTTCTTCTGAATGGGGCGATATTCACCTGAATGTCGAGTGGAAGATCACTCGCGGCATTGAAGCCCGCATTCAAACCGATATTTCTGTCCCGTCCCTTGCTGCGATTGACGCGGGGCTCTCGGGGAAGGCGATTGTCTACGGTGATACACAGTTTTCAGTGCAACCCGAACATGGGCTTACGGCGTCGGCCGATTTAACATGTACCGATTGTCGACTGGCGCCGTTCGGAGACATTCAGTTGAACGTAAAGGCGCAGTTGCAACGCGATCGCGTCCAGGCGACCGTCTCTGCGACAACGCCCCAATTCACAGTCTCCGCCGCGTACCGTGGCGACACCGCCGGTGCCGGTAGTCTGAATAGCGAACTGTCGGGAAGCCTCCCCTCCGAGATTCCGGCTCACTTTGATGTTGATGCAGAAATCGAAAAACTCACGCTCAAAAGCGACTGTTCAACCACCGCGATGCCGACCCGCTGCGATATGATGCTCACAAGCACAAACACCAGATACAACGATATACATGTGACCGAGCTTGCGGTGGAAGGCGCCGCTGTACTGATTGCGCCCTATTTCACCACCGCGAAATTCCACGCGCGGCAGGGGCGCATCGGTGACACCGCGTTTCGCGCATTGACACTTGATGCACACACCGAAGAAGATTCGATTGCTGTTCGCGCGACCCTCGATAAAAGCCGGGGTGAACAGGCGAACGTCACCGGTACTGTCCGTTTGCACGATGACATTCGCGTGTCGGTGAGCGAGTTCTCCAGCTCTCTGTTCGGTGTGTCCGCAACCACTATCACTCCGCTGGAAGCGCAAATTGACGACCGGGATATCCGCCTGTTGCAGCCGGTTGAAATCGATGTCAATCAGGCGCTGGTTCGCATCACCCGGCTGACCAAGTCCGACCAGGGCATCGATGCCCACGCCGATATTCAGGCCCTGCCGCTGCAGCCTTTTTCACCGCTGGCGAAACGAGAATTGAACGGTTCGTTGACCGCGTCGATTGACATTGGCGGCACGGCACAGAAGCCGGTGGTTTCAGCGCAAACCAGTGCAATATCGCTAGCGGTCGACGGCGTGCCGTTGGGGGACATGCAACTGAAGGCCCAATACGCAGAGAACATGTTGAACGCCGAAGTTACCGGGAGCCGTGCCCATGGCCCCTGGCTGCACGCGACGGCCGAAGTTCCGCTTCAGTTGAACCTGACGACCGGCGCCGCCACTCAATCGCGAAACTCCCTCGCCGTAATCGAATGGGATACGCTGCAAATTACTGATGCATTTGTTCGTTCTCAATTCGCCATCCCCGATGACTTCCACTTTTCGGCAGGGAGCACCGGCAAGCTGACACTCAACAACGGCTCGCCCATTCTGAACGCAACACTGGGCGGTACATTGACGCACCCTTTATCTGAAACGGTTCAATTTGAGAGCACTGTCTCCATCGATAGCACCGGAGAACGCATTTCTCTGAACCTCACAGATGGTCACGGCACCCCGGTGCAATTGACTGCATCTGCCGACATTCTGTATGCGCGCCTTCGCCGGAACAAATTTCCACAAGGCAACATATCGTTTCAAACCACCATTGCCGACAGTCGCATTGACGGTGACATTGAACTGCACTCCGCCGAAGAGATTGATATGGACCTGGAGTTGTCCAATGTGCATACCGACTATCTGCGCCCCTATTTTCCCCAGGCTGCGCTGGATGCAACATTGGAGGGAACCCTGGCGCTGGTGATTGACCCGGTTCACAAAAAAGTACGCCCGATGGACGGTGAATCGTGGAAATTGTCGTGGCGGCTGAACCATATCACCTCTGAACAGGCGGCCGAATTCATCAAATTGCCGCCCCAGATCCTTTTTGATGTGAGCTACCAGGGAACCCTGCGTGCCCAAAGCGGGCACCTCAGTGCGGACGGAAAAATCAACGGCTGGGCCGGCCCGTCCAAGCTGCTGCCCTTCCCCGTTTCACTTACCCACCGCATTGCCGAAACCAGACAACATATTTCGGCGGAGTGGATGATGCCCAACGCGGTTCCGGTTACGCTTTCCTTCAGCAGCGCCATTCAAGTATGGGAGGCGTTGGAAGCCCGCAAGCTAGACAGCGATTTCCAGGGCGAAGTCAGATGGGGAGATATTTCATTACGAACTGACGGGCATTTTGCAGATGTAAAGAATTTCAATGTTCACACCAACTTCTCCGGCATCAATCCGCTGCTGCTTGAACCGTACCTGAATCTGGGCGGCATTCAGGCTGAGGTGGGCGGACGTGCCCAATTGACCATGGCCGCCGGAATAGCGACTGGTGACACAGCGGTAACCGCATTGAACATCGTTGGTGAAGGGTTTGCGATTAGCCGGGTTGAAACGAACGCTGAGTATCGCAACAACCGATTGTACGCATCGGTTCTGGCGCGTCACACGGCGGGAGAAGAAATTCGATTGACCGCAGATGTGCCGATTTCACTAAACACCGATACTCTGCAAATGCAATGGAATCAAAACGGCACACACCATATTGAGTGGCGGGCTTCCAAGATGAGCCTGTACCCATATCGAAAACTGCTGCACATTCCCGATGCGTTCGATATCACTATGAGCACAGAGGGCAGCATTGACGGCAATTCGAATTCGTACAAGATGGCCGCTGCCGCGCAGGGGTTCATTCGGGTTCCCGGCCGTGAACGGGTTCCCTATGACATTCGCTTCAACGCTGTTCCCAACCGTGTCACCGCTTCGGCGGACATCCACTTTTCGAAAGAAACTGCCAGCCGCATGGAACTGGAAAGCCGCCCCAACCTTCAATTATTACTCAAGGGAAAGCAGTCTGCGTCGGACCTGATATTTTCCGGAAAGCTGCGCAGCGGAGATTTCGACCTGCAGTTTATTGAACTGCTGCCCCTATTTGGTATCGCGGCCCCCAAGGGAATCGCCGTGATGAATGTGGATTTCAACGGCAGTATCAACAACCCGAAAATTCGCGGCGATGTCCAGATTCGAGACGGACAGTTCACCGCGCGCGGTCTGGGAAACCGTATTCACCACGTGCAGGGAAATCTGCAACTGGTGGGCCCCATATTGAAAATTCGAAAGCTCACGTTCATGAGCGGCAAAGGGAAAGCGCGCCTCTGGGGCCGTCTCGAAATGAACAACGGTGTGCTGCGCGGATGGAATAAATTCAATGCGGTACGCTTTCCCATCTCTCTGGCGGGTTTGCCCAAATTTGAACTCGACGCATCGGCATATACCACCCTTCGCCTGAAAGAAGGCACGCTGACAGTGGACTCCACGCTGAAAAAAACGCAGTTTACGAAACCGGCCAAAGTTCGCACCGCCGCGAAAATAATTCCGAGCAACGACAATGTTAGGGTGCAGCAGAAAGAAGACGACACCGCGAAAGCGGCGCAGGGAATCGACTTTAATATATCGATTCACAATGACAAACCGATTGCCGTGCGAGGAAGAGACATGGATACATACTGGAATACAGAATTGTCTGTAGTGCGCGAGGACGGCGCCATTCGAGTGAGCGGCAACATCGATGCGGTTCGCGGAAGCTTCAACCTGCTGCAGAATATTTTCAAAATTGAAAAGGGGCAGCTGACGCTGGCGCCGGTACCCGGAAAAGGCGCCTATCTGCAGCTGTCGTCCGTGGGTTCGGTATCCGCATACACAGTATATCTAACTGTCAGCGGCAACCTGTTGCGACCGCAACTCAAACTAACGTCATCGCCGTCGTTGACAGAAGAGCAGATTCTTTCGCTGCTCATTTCGGGCAGCACCCAGGAAAACGCCGAAAAATCAACCGGCGCCATCACCACCCTGCTGGCGCTGCAGTATCCGGAAGTGCATAACCTGTTGTATGAACGGTTCGGAATCAATCAGCTGAAACTTGAAACCACCCAGCAGGGAAGCACTACGTTGAAAGCGGGCAAGCGTGTGGGCAAACGCTCCACGGTGTATACGGTGGTGAATCCAAACCCGGCAAAAAATGAGAATGATGTGGAGCTGCAGGTGGAAACCGCAATTACAGACAAGACAACGGTGGGCACCGGCGTGGGTCAGAAGAGTTCTTCGCTGGGTATCTACCGAAAAATATCCATCCCCAACGACACAGACGACGGAAAGAAACCGCCCCCTCAAAAATAGAACGCTGCGAGTTTCGGTATGCGTGACTACGAAACAGTGTTACTTAAGGAAAATGAAACAAGAAATCGCACAATCTCCCAATCGACTTCCGAGCTCCTTTGTTGATTTGCTCAAAGGAATCATCCGCCACCCCGCCGTGGTTGGCGCGGAGAGCTCGTTTTTCAGACATCTGCAACGCGAACTCGAAGAACGGAACGCCACCGTCACCTGGTACGAGGGCCTTCTGGTCGCCCAGGGCAACGAACCCTATCGCCAATTTTTTTCGGCGCACATCGACCGCCACGGGTTGATTTGCACGGGCCCCAACGAATTTCAGTATGCCGCGTTCGTAACGGGCGCCCGTTCCGACCTGCTCGGCAACTCGGTAAGCGAACAGTTCATGCTCGAAATTGTGGACCGGTTCAACGGCGAAAAGGTATACGCGTACGAGCCGTGGTCCGGCGCCTACCTGGGTACCGGCGAAATCTGCAACGCGTATATCTGCGAATTTCGCAACAACCTGATATTCGAAATCACCGGGCTGCAGCATGTGGTGGCGGGCACACCGGTAGCGTTTCGCGACAAACTGGTGCTCACGGCAGATATGGTCCAGGGGCAGCTCGACAACGCGCTGACCGCTGCGATTCTGGTGTATCTGTTTGAAGTGGGCTACACCGGCACCGCCTTTTTCACCGCGCAGGAAGAAGCCGGTAAAAGCTGGCGGTTTTTACTGGAGTGGTTTCGTCGATTCGGGGGCACCACCAATCAGCTCATCGTGCTCGACACCAGCCCCTTCCCCACCTATGAAGAAGCCTGCAGCCAGGATTTAATTTTGCGCAACAGAGACGCCAACGCGTCGTTCAATTCTGAGCTGTCGAAAGAAATCGCGGCAGTGTGTCAGCGCTTGAACGTGCGTACCAGCTACAAAGACGAATACATCGAGCAGAAAAATCTGGTTCGCGAAAAAGAAGGCCTGCCGCCGCTCTCGGTCGGTTCCACAGAACTCGGCCGAATCATCAGCACATCGAACGGCCTGGTGGACGGAACCACGCTGCAAATCCCCTGCTCCGGGTATCACACCATGAACGAAAAAGCCTGCAAACGCTCCATCCTCTCCATGATTCGCGTCCTCCGCTCCCTTTCCGACGCCAAATAAAGGCAGATGGTTCAATTCTTCTGTAAAGTGTTCAAAAGGCTTGCCCTTTAAAATCTCGAAGAGATTTTATGTCTTGCCGCTGCATTTATGCTGCGCACTATCAATAGTTTCAACAAAGAAACGAGTATCCTATTCGCATTGAGTCACGTCAGTTTTGCGCCGGTCCCCCCCCTGTCCAACCGATGGCATGAAATTGACGCTGCGGTGGATTTTCTATACACTGAGGTACTGCGGACGACAGCCGTATTGCGGTCTTCATTCACACATAGAAAGGCACTTGTATGACGAAACTGAAAAAATTCGACCTCACATTTCTGGGCGCGGCACAAACGGTTACAGGCTCCATGTACCTTTTGGAGCTGGACGACTTCAAAATCATTGTGGATTGCGGATTTTTTCAGGGAAAGCGACAGGAGTCCGCGCAGTTGAATCGCAACATTCCCAGAGTGGCGCTGGATGCAGATGTATTGTTGCTCACCCATGCCCATATTGACCACAGCGGCAATATCCCCACGCTGGTGAAAAAAGGGTTCAAAGGTAAAGTTCACTGCACCGACACCACCGCCGATTTATGCAAACACATGCTTCGTGATTCCGCCCGTATTCAGGAGCACGACGCCGGTTGGCTGAACCGAAAAAACAGCGACGACCCCGACTGGGAGCCGATTACCCCCCTGTATACCGAAGACGACGCCGTCGCCGCGCTGGAACATTTCGTTCCGCACCCGTACAACGACACATTCGACATTCATCCCCGGGCGCGGGTGCAGTTCGTGGACGCGGGACACGTACTGGGCTCCGCATCGATTATCATTGATGTACAGGTGAACGGCCATCGTCGCAGGGTGGTCTTTTCGGGCGACATCGGGCGACGCAACCTTCCGATTCTGCGCGACCCGGTCCCCCCGAAGCACGCCGATTACGTTATCATGGAAACCACCTACGGAAACCGCCTGCACGCACCGGTTACCCAAATGCATGATCAACTGGCCGCCGCCATCGAGGAAACCTACAAACGGGGCGGCAAGGTCATTATTCCCAGCTTTGCCCTGGAGCGCACCCAGGAAATCGTGTTCGCGCTGAATGAGCTGCGCCGTTCGGGCAGAATCAAACCGATTCCGGTGTATCTCGATTCTCCGCTGGCCATCAATCTGACCGAGGTGTTTCGAAAGCATCACGAATGCTACGATGCCGAGGCGATCGCATTCGATCTCGCCCACGGAGACCCCTTCGGATTTGACATGCTGAAAGTGGTTGAAAGTGCCAGGGAGAGCATGGCGCTGAATGAGATGTCGGGCCCGGCCATTATCATCAGTGCATCCGGCATGTGTGAAGGCGGGCGCATTGTTCATCATCTTCGAAACAATATTGAAAATCACAGCAACGCGGTGGTTATCGTCGGATACCAGGCCCAGCATACCCTTGGGCGCCGCATTGTGGAACGCCGCAGACAGGTGCCGGTGTTCGGCGTGAAACGGGATTTAAACGCGAGAGTGTATGTGTTGAACGCGTTCTCGGCCCATGCCGACAAAAATGAGCTGCTGTGGTGGGCAACGGAATGCGGTTCCCAGGCTAGGAAATTCTTCCTGGTGCACGGTGACCCCGAGCAATCCGAAGCCTTTGCACAGACGCTGGAGTCACTGGGCAAAAAATGTGACATCCCCCGCCGCAAAGCCACCGTCAGCCTGTTGGATTAATATTGAAAAGTTATGGTAACCAGGTGCCGTAGTCGGTGGCCATCTGGTTGTATAGGTTCATCTGCGCGCGCGGGGTGAATTCGTAGGCGCCCCAGTTCGGTTCGAACAGTCCGTTGCCCCACTCGCCGTCAGCGGTGGGTTCCCACATGAAGGTGCCGATGCCCCGTTCCAGGTTGTGCATCAGGTCGTTGGCTTCGCGGTAGGAATCGGCGTACTCGGCAATCATGAATTCAAGGCCGTCGTAGCGGGTGTTGGCCACCAGAGAAGTAAACGCGGATTGCCAGTCGGCGATGGGGCCGTGGTAATTTGTGTAGCACGACTGCCCCAGCACATCGAACTCCACGCCTCGATCAAACGCCTCCCCCAGCCACCAGTTGGTAGTGCTGTAGTCGGCCCCGCGATCCAGATGAATTACGGTTTTGATGCGGGAATCCACATCTTTGACCGCCTTTAACCCCTGCGTCAGCAACTGCGCCAGCTGATCCCAGTTGTTCGGGTCATAGGTATGGCCGTCCGGGTGCAGCATGCCGGGGGTGATTTCATTTCCCACCTGCACCATATCGGGCATTGCGCCGCCGTTCCGAAAAGCGGTCAACGTATCGAATGTGTATGAATACATGAGTGTCAGCAGTTCTTCATAGGTGGCATCGACCCACGCGGCAGGCTTGTGCTGATCGTCGGGGTCGGCCCAGGTATCGCTGTAATGGAAATCGAGCAACAGCCCCATTCCCGCCGCCTTCACCCGCTGCGCCATTTCAAGCGTATGGGCGAAATCACAATACGGCTCGGCCCGGGAGGCATATTCAAACTGATACCCCGCCGCATCGCCGGGATTATGAAACAGACGCAACCGAATATAGTTGAACCCATGGTCCTTCAATATATCGAGAATATCGTATTCCATGCCGTCCTCGATGAATGAATATCCCTGGTCTTCGCGCTCCTGCACAAACGAAATATCTGCGCCCAGAATATAGGCGGGATGAAACACATCGCCGTCAGTGTCACTATCACTATCACTGTCGGTGTCAGCGTCCGTATCACTGTCGGTATCAGCGTCCGTATCACTGTCGGTATCAGCGTCCGTATCACTGTCGGTATCGGTGTCACTGTCTGCATCTGTGTCAGTATCTGTATCACTGTCACTATCCGTATCGCTATCGGTATCACTATCTGAATCCGTGTCACTGTCCGTATCGGTATCACTATCTGAATCCGTGTCACTATCCGTATCGCTATCGTTATCACTATCTGAATCCGTGTCACTGTCCGTATCGGTATCACTATCCGTATCGCTATCGGTATCGGTGTCACTGTCTGAATCCGTGTCCGTATCGCTGTCACCATCGGTATCGCTGTCCGTATCGCTGTCCGCGTCCCCATCCCCGTCGCTGTCGGAATCCCCGTCCGCATCGGAATCGCTGTCACTGTCACTGTCCGCATCCGCGT
>JAFGXQ010000136.1 GCA_016936575.1 Deltaproteobacteria bacterium | reverse complement strand
CGGAGGACTAGGGATTCGAACCCCAGGTGGCTCTCACCACAACGGTTTTCAAGACCGCCGCCTTCGACCGCTCGGCCAGTCCTCCAATTATCCGGTCCATCCGTTAAGAATGGTAATCTGTATGAAAAAGAACAGGGCTGTATCATTGACAACCATCAAGGCTAAGGCTTTTGCCACCAACCACATTCGTTGTCAAGGAATCTGTACACAATTTAGCATAAAATCACTCTCTCCCGGGTTCAACGGCTGAACAAATTTTCGGTAAAATGCGACTCCCCATTGATAGCCGCATCAATAAATGATTTAAGTGAAGCAGTATGAACCGACAACACCCCCAGCCATTCAGCCCGGAAGCCGCCATTCGAATTATCCAAGCCGGCTACAACGGTATCGTGGAAACCGATGTGCCGCTCAAGCAATTCACGTCTTTTTACATCGGTGGTCCGGCAGCGCTGTATACCCGGGTATCCCGACCTGACGACGCGTCTCAGCTGCTGAAAACAGTTTCTTCTGCAAACATTCCCTATCTGATCATCGGCGGCGGTACCAATCTGCTGGTGAGCGACGACGGTTTTGAAGGTCTGGCCGTTCATGCCCGGTTTGACAAGCTTCATATCACGCCGGATGGGCTGGTTTCTGTCGGCGCCTCGGTACAGGTGTCGAATCTGGTGGAGCAAACCGTTTCCGCCGGTTTCGCCGGTCTGGAATTTGCCGCCGGTCTACCTGGAACCGTGGGCGGCGCAGTTGCCGGAAACGCCGGGTGCTTCGGCTCCAGTTTCGGCGACGTGCTTCACAGCGCGCGCATTCTCACCGCGCAGGGAGACATCCAGACGGTTTCACCGGAGTGGTTTCAATTTGAATACCGCTGTTCAGAAGTAAATGCACAGAAGGCACTGGTCGTGGAGGCGCGCTTTCAACTGCACAAAGGAGACCGAAACGCATTGAGGCAAACCGCCGATTCCCATACCGCACTTCGTCGTGAAAAGCATCCGGCCAGACACATTAAAACGGCAGGGTCATACTTCAAAAACCTTCCGCCTCTTCACCCGGGAGAACGACGTCGCGCCGCCGGTATTCTGCTTGAAGAAATCGGCGCCAAAAATGAATCGGTGGGAGACGCCGCTGTGTTCGAAAAACACGCCAATATTCTGATTAACCGCGCCAACGCTACGGCAAAAGACATGCTCACCCTCGAAACACGACTTCGACGAAAAGTATTCAAGCAGTTTGGTGAACTGTTGGAGCCGGAAGTACGTTTTATCGGCCGGCGTCCGGTGATAGATGAACCCGGTCCGGCTGTGTAGCGCTACAGCATTTATCAGACATCTGACCCCAGATACAGTGTCTGCGCGCGCCTGCTGTTCCGAATCTCCTCGCTGGTTCCCTGTTCTACAATCTCGCCGTTCACGATAAGGTACACCCGATCACATGCAGATAGAGACTGACGGACAGAATGATCGGTAAGCAATACGCCCATTCCCTCCTGTGCCAATTGCCGAATACACTCCACCAGCTCTTCTGCTGCAATCGGGTCCACCGCTGCAAACGGCTCGTCCACCAGCAGCATGCGGGGAGATGCGCACAATGACCGGGCGAATTCGAGCTTTCGTCTTTCTCCTCCCGAGAGCGTCGATGCCTTCTGCTCGGCCACGCCTGTCAACCCGAATCGTTGCAGCAAGGCGTCCGTCTGTTCCCTGGGTGCCGCTGCCTTCACCGTCTGCAACACGGCCAAAATATTGTCCCGAACAGTCAGTTTCGAAAATACGCTCGGTGTTTGCGGAAGGTACCCCAGCCCTTTGCGCGCACGTTGATACAGTGGCAATCCATCCAGAGATTCACCCAACCTCACTGAGCCCACATCCTGACGCTCCAATCCCAGAATCATTTTAAATGTTGTTGTTTTTCCTGCGCCGTTCGGACCCAGCAGACCCACCACTTCATTGGGAGAAACCGTTATTGACACATCGCGAACCACCTCTCTGCCGCCGAAACGTTTGGAGAGCCCCGACACTTCGAGTGCCGCAGACGATGTCACCGCACCGCTCCTTTCGGAATCACAAAAGTGCCCACCGCTTCTGTTACCTGAATTTTTCCCGTCTGCAGATTCACTTCTATCGATTTTCCCTTCAGGGTATTTCCGTCTCGCGTAAGAGTGGGGTTCCCGGACAACACGATTCGCCGGCTGCCGGTGTGCATTTCCGCCCGATTGGCGACAGCCTTGGCGCCGTCTTTCATGACTGTCACGCCCCCTGACGCAATCAATGAAATGATTTCGCCGGCGTCGTTGTAAGTTATCGTCATTTTTGAGCAAAAAAATCGCAGCTCGCCAATCACGGCACGAACATTTCCGACGAAGCGGGCGGTTTTCTGTTCACTTTCAATTTGCAGAGAATCGGCCTTCACTTCAACGCTGGTCATTTTTCCTTCCGCGTTCTGCGCGGACTGCGCCCAGACCGCTTCCGCAGCGAATAACCCTGACAACAAGAGATAAGCAGCGATTGCCTTCACGTGATTCATCGACTTTCCCCAAGCGGCCTTTTCAAAACATCAGGTATCTGAAGGCGGGCACTGACGTTTCCGTCGCACCGTAGCGTTTTCGCCTCGTTCGTTATTTCAACGGTGTCGCAGGAGACAACGCCCATTGACCCCAGTTCGATGGATACATTCTCTTTCAGACTTACTGTGGAAAGCGTTTGGGATGCGACCATCTCATCACCTCTCACCCTCAGATGCTTCCCCGCCAACCGTGTTTCCAGGTCAATTCGCGTGCCTCGCAGAACCGTATCTGGGGTTTTCTGCTCCGACGATATCGGCTGACACGCGATGCAACACACCGCCAATACCCATATTTTCCGTTGTCCGAATTGCCTCATCAGCTGTTATTCCCGTTGTTAACAACAATAATCGCTTTACTTTTCTGTTCATCTCAATAGTCGCGCATCCGCTGGTTAACGCTTTACCACAACTTTTCGCGGTTTGGTGCAGTTTCTGATTTTTTGTCGCTTGACCGATTTTGAAAAACCAGTAAAGCCAAAGTCATGAACGAACTACAACATCAAATGCCCGAAGAAATAAATCAACTGGTTGAACGCTGCCGCGCTCATGTTCAGAAACGATTCAATATCGAACTCGATTTTACCAGCGATACCTTGTCGGTGCTGGACTTCTTCGTCGAAGAAATGGTGAAAGAAGAAAACAACGGGGTTTGCCCTCCCGGCGGCCATCCCGCCCGAATGAATATGATTCACCTGTTCGCACCCACTTTCGCAGCTTACTTCGGTGCAGTACTCACCAACCATTTCGGCGGTCGCTTCCGGCATGTGGAAAAGGACGTCAGCGAGTGGCGCTTCGAATTTGAAACCTTTTTGGTGCGATTCAACCCGGTCGCCGTTGCCGCCAACGTCATCGCCAAAACGGAAGTGAAGGGTCTCGACAGCATTCTTCACAGCTCCGCCAAGCTGATGCCCAAACTGCAGGAGCGTTTTGACGCTGCGCCCGATGTACTTGAAGACGACTTCTTCTCCTTTTGCACCTTTTTTGAATCTATCCAGATTGCCAATGACTTTTTAACCGAAGTTTCCCAAAAAGACGGCAAACCCGATTGCTCTCCAGATGGATATGATCGGTTGATCGGAAACAAATAGCTGGTATTGAAAACTGTCAGTCCAGTTTCTGGGTTAAACTGACCAGGTAGGGGTCGGTTTCAATGGCGGCGCGTAGCACTTCTTCGACTTCCACGCGCAGCGATTCCGGTGCGGCGGCGACCATGTCCATGCTCATGGTTTCCGCTATCAACCGGTTCACCGCCTGCGCAGAATCGATTCGTCCTTCCACCAGTTCCACCGCAATCGCGGTAATCGGATCATTTTCTTCTGCCTTTCCCGCATCGATTTTTTCGCTCGCGACCTGGACGGACGCATCAGCGGATGTATCTATTTTCGGAAGCGATTTTCCCGGCTGAATTTTTATATCCATTTAATTCACCTTTGCGATAGAACCATTTTCACCGTAACGAAACCCCGAATCTTTTACAAGGTTGGTTTTTTGAATAAAACTTCCATTAAAAAATATCAGCTCCCAAACAGCACTGATTTTTTGTTCAGTTTATACTTTCAAATTCTACAATCCATAGAAAATCCGGTGAATAATTTTGCCGCTTGAGTGTAAAGTACAATCCTGTAACGCAAAAATTAAATTCCATATTTTATTTCAGGCTGATTTGAAAACAAACGCTTGGATCGAATTGGATAACGTCAGTGGTTATCGTGATGAACCGATGCGCGAAAATGAAAATCGCTTTTTTTTAGCGCTGAAACCGTCGAATTTTGCGAAATCAGCGACTATTAAAAGCGAAAAGCAAAAAAAAAAAGTGAAATTCAGTAATACTCGCAAGAATCAACCTCTGATATGCAAACATGTAGAAATAAAAGGAAATTTGAACTAACATTGCTGTCAAATGCAGCTATAGCAACAAAAATCAGCTTCAAGCGCATTTTTTTTTGTTGACCGATGTGACTTCTGAACATATGATTCGTCCATCCACAAAAAAAACCGCAATTCAGGGGACGGACTCCTGAATTCAAAGGAGAAAAGAAAATGACAAAAGCAGAATTGATCGATGCAGTAGCTGGCTCCAAAGATGTACCCAGCGATCTTTCTAAAAAAGCCGTTCAAGCCGTTATCGATGAGACTTTCGCTCAGATGAAAAAAGTTGTTAAAAAAGACGGCCGTTTCAGCTTCCCCGGATTCGGTACTTTCAACAAGAAAAAACGCAAAGCCCGCACGGGTCGTAACCCCCAGACCGGCGAAAAAATCAAAATCAAAGCCCAGACAACTGTATCTTTCCGTCCTGCTCAGGGCCTGAAAGACTACATCTCCGGCGGCACCAAAAAACCCGCGCCTGCTAAAAAGTAGTACCGAGTTTTTACAGTATGAAAAAGGGGGTTTCCTTCGGGACGCTCCCTTTTTTTATGCCAACATCGTAGGGGCGATTCGCGAATCGCCCTTACCTTTATCCCCATCGCCCCTCTCTTTATCCCCATCGCCCTTACCGAATTGTCCCTACCCTTACCCCAATCGCCGCTTGTAAATCGGTCATAATCCCATTGTATAAACCAACAATCGAAACAAAATCAGCTCAAGCTTGCCAGTTTTTTTTCCAGGGAGTTGACTCACGCCCGTACATTGTGTGATAATGTAATCACATGTAGGAGGTTTCTCATGAAAAAGCGTTTTGAGTTACGTCGGTCAATCAATTACCCAATGGAAGTCATCACCTCCCATTGGGACGAACCCGTGCTTCTGGCGACATCGGATTTGAGCCCCAGGGGTGCGTACATCAATTGCGATTGCCTGCCGGAGATTGGAGAATATGTAGTTTGTTCATTCTCCACCGACGGCAATACCCAATATGATTTTTTCGGACAGGTAGTAAGGACAAATCTAATGAGACGAACAGAAGACCGGGGCGAAGCCGGATTCGGCGTGGAGTTCCTGGATAGCAAACCCATGGAGCGAATTCAAATCAGAGAGCATCTGCGGGGTACGCCGCCGCCGGTTCCAATCATGCGAAAAGTTAGCAAGGAACAAAAAGTAATCAAGCGTAAGTAGGCGGCAATGGTCACTTTTTTGACCTCTGTTATTGAAGGCGGTACAACCGAATGATGAGTTCTCTTTGGCGCTTCATTTGGATGAGTCTACCCATCGTATTCCTACTTGGAACGGCGATATATGTACCGATGAAACTAAATGATGAAGACGGATATCAGCGAGTGGAAAAACTGACCGAAGAATTGGAAACCCTTAAAGCGCAAAACCGCCAGCTCAACCGAGAAAACGAAACCGTGAAACAAAAAATTCGCGCCATTCAATCTGACGATGATTACATCGAAAACATCGCCCGCAACGAAATGGGCATGATCGGCCCCAACGAAATCATTTATCAGTTTTAGCCCCCCACGGGTCTTTGGCGTAATAGTAAATACTGCCGAAAAACGATATTACCCAGGCACCGACCAGCATCCAGATCGCATACAACTTGCTCCAGTCGTCGAACATGACAATCATGGCAATGCCGCCCCAGAACAGCGCGGCCGTAACCAGCAATAAAAAAATCCTCCCGTAAATCAAAGACCCCAAACCAGGGATAAACACATTGAACAGCAGGTGATAGAGCGCTTTTGCGCTTTTGGCCCGCCCCACCGATACCGCACCGGGGGTTGTTTCGTAGGTGGCATGCCCAACACGTTTATACGTAGCGCCGGCACCCTCGCCGGACACGCGTTCCAGTTTCTCCTCTGCAACCAATTCGTCCATCAGAGAGACCGCGTCACTGGCGTCAATTTCCAACGCAAACCCGACATTGGTGGGTGTAAGAACCAAACTCTCCTTTTCGAGATGAGCAAATAATTTTTTTTCAAGGGCGTTTTTGTCCATGACGATTCCTTCGTTAAAATGAATTTTGATGAAATCATATGTGAGTTGAAAAAAAACCACAATGTGAATTGTTCTCCGTGTAGGGGTGACCGGCGGTCGCCCTGTGCACACGGGGGATGCCCTACGACATTATGCAAAATCCACCATGTATCCTCGACTTTCTGCAGACAAGAAGGTAAAAGCAGAAAATGAGTTGGATTATCGTTATCATTTCGCTGGGCATTTTGGTGGTTATTCACGAACTGGGGCACTATTGGCTTGCTCGCCTGCTCGGAATGAAAGTGATGAAATATTCGGTCGGTTTCTTTAAACCGATTTTCACCTGGACCTCCAAAAAAACAGATATCACCTACCAATTGGGCTCCATCCCGCTGGGGGGCTATGTTCAGGTGAAAGGAATGAATCCGTTTGAGGAAGGCGCATTCGAAGACCCTGATTCCTATCAGATGAAGGCCCCATGGAAACGTGGACTCGTGATTGTGGCCGGCCCCATCGCCAATCTGCTCACTGCCTGGCTGATATTGTTCTCGGTGGTCGGATTGGTCGGGCTTCCCAACAGCGTTGATAAAGCCGGTGTCGGCCAGGTGATTCCCGAAACCCCCGCACAGAAAGCCAACCTTCAGGAAAACGACCGAATTCTGCAGATTAACGGTACCCCCGTTGCAACATTTGAAGACGTGGTCTCCCACATCGGGAAAAACCCCGGCACCAAAGTCATGTTGCTGGTTGAGAGGGAGGGGCGACGGTTTCCGGTGGCAATCGTTCCCGAAGATGTGGACGGGGTCGGCAAAATCGGAATTTATCCGCCTACAGAAACCGTTCGTCTCCCTACAGGCGAAGCAGCCGTGTTTGCGGTGAATAAATGCATCTCCGTGTTGTCCGATACACTCGGCGGATTGTGGGGACTCATCACTCGCACGGCCAAGGACGTGAAACCGGTCGGCCCCCCCGGCATCGTTAAAATGGCCAAAACCCAATACGACAGCGGCGCGACCAGCTTTTTGGCATTTATGTCGTACATCAGCCTGATGCTGTTCCTGTTCAACCTGTTGCCGATTCCCGCGTTGGATGGCGGTCGAACAGTTTTTCTGCTGTACGAAGTGATTACCCGCAACCGCGTGAACAAAAAAGTCGATGCAGCGGTCAATACCGTCTTTTTCTTTTTGCTTATGGCGCTGATTGCCATTATCTCGATTAAAGAAATTTTCTTCGGCTGAATACAATCCGCCGAATTGAAACCATCAACGACAAACCGAACATATGGTGAAACATGAGTGACAAATTTGTTTTTACGATGAACAACGTGAAAAAGGTGTATCCGCCGGACCGCACCGTTATCAAGGGAATGACCCTGGCCTTTATCCCGGGTGCGAAAATCGGCGTCATCGGCTCCAACGGCTCCGGAAAAAGCACGCTTCTGAAAATCATCGCCGGTGTTGAAACCGAATATTACGGCGACATCTGGCGCAGCGACAACACCACTTTCGGATACCTTCCTCAGGAACCCACCCTGGACGAATCGCTGGATGTGAAAGGAAATGTGGAACTGGCTGTGAAGCCGCTTCGGGACTTAATGGACAAGTACAATGAATTGAATTTAAAATTGTGCGAGGAAATCACACCGGAAGAAATGGAGGCAGTGCTGGCCGAAGTGGCCGATGTGCAGGATGCCATTGAATCCGCAGACGGCTGGGAGCTCGACAGCATGCTGGAACGCGCCATGGACGCGTTGCGCCTACCCCCGGCGGATGCGGATGTGTCTGTTCTTTCAGGCGGAGAGAAACGCCGGGTGGCCCTGTGCCGACTGCTGCTCGAAAAACCCGACGTTCTATTGCTCGACGAACCCACCAACCATCTGGACGCCGAAACCGTTGCATGGCTGGAGCGCCATTTACAGGAATACCAGGGTACGGTGATTTCCATCACCCACGACCGCTACTTTCTCGACAACGTAGCAGGCTGGATTCTCGAAATGGACCGAGGCGAAGGCATTCCGTGGAAAGGCAATTATTCTTCGTGGCTCGATCAAAAACAGAAGCGGCTGGCACAAGAGGAAAAACAAAGTACCGCCCGCCAGAAAACATTGGCGCAGGAATTGGAATGGGTGCGATTGAATCCCAAAGCACGCCAGGCCAAAAGTAAAGCGCGTATCAACCGGTACGAAGAGTTGCTGAAAGAAGACCAGGGCGCAGCCGATAAAGAAAAATTCGCTGAAATCATTATTCCCGCAGGCCCCAGACTCGGAAGTGACGTCATCGTGGCTGAAAAACTGACCAAAGGATACGGTGAAAAACTGCTCATTGACGGGCTCGATTTCAGGCTTCCCCCCGGCGGAATCGTGGGTGTCATCGGCGGAAACGGCGCGGGAAAAACCACGCTTTTTCGTATGCTCACCAATCAGGAGAACGCCGACAGCGGCAGCATCTGTGTAGGCGATACCGTTGAAATGGCCTACGTGGATCAATCGCGTGACGCGCTGAATGCCGAGAACACGGTATGGCAGGAAATCTCCGGCGGAGACGATATGATCTGGGTGGGAAAAAAAGAAGTGAATTCCCGCGCGTATGTTTCGAAATTCAACTTCAACGGCACCGATCAGCAAAAAAAGGTGGGCGACCTCTCCGGCGGTGAACGAAATCGAGTGCACCTGGCCAAACTGCTCAAAAGCGGCGGCAATCTGCTGCTGCTCGACGAGCCCACCAATGATCTGGACGTGAACACCCTGCGTGCGCTCGAAGAGGCGCTGCTCAACTTCGCCGGATGCGCGGTGGTCATCAGTCACGATCGGTGGTTCCTCGACCGCATTGCCACCCACATTCTGGCGTTCGAAGGAGACAGCAACGTTCTGTGGTTTGAAGGCAACTATGAAGCCTACGAAACCGACCGCAAACGCCGCCTGGGCGCCAAAGCCGACCAGCCCCACCGCGTCAAATACCGTAAACTGACAAGATAACTACTGGCAGGTCGAACCGAGGGATGGGCGGAGGTTGTTCAGTTGGGTCTGATAATCGCCGGACGGCTCAGTTACATTCACGGCGATGACGCCTTCTGAAATACGCTCGTTCAGCGTGGCTGCCGTTTGCCCGGACCAACTGTCCGCTGCCTGGCTCAAACCGAAACTCGTATCGACCAGTATGCCCAACCCGGTATAGGCGCTCAAATAATCGTAGCGTGCTGTGTCGCTGTTGTAATATCCGTCATACCCGCCGGACTCTATGTATCCGTCGTTGTTCCCCACGCCGGTGGTCCACACAAAATCAAGCAAATTGGTGGGCATGGCGCTCCAGAAAGTGTTGGTCAGTTCGTTGCTAATCCACGTGGAATGATTCAACCCCACCAATGCGTTTGGTTCATTGCTTTTAATCGCGCAGTAAATATCGGTAGCCAATTGCCCAAGTTCGGTCATCGACAGCGGATTGCTCTGCTCCTCATAGGAATATTGAACAAAATCGCCCTCCAACAACCAAACCACTCCTTTGGAGGGGCTGGCCGCATACGTCATGGCCGCATACTCAGCATAGTATCCGATTAACGTACTTCGGTTGTCGCGAATCCATTGGGCGCCGTCGGTACACAGATTCGGTCCTTCCGGGTTCACATTGCAGTCGTCGAGGGAGTAGCCGGCGAAATACGCGTAGTACACTGCGCTTGCGCTCGTGGTTTCCAACTGCGACGCCAGGCCGCATCCGTCACATTGCCCGGCACGTCCCTGAAAATATTCGTATCCCACCCAGGTGGTGACAAAATCCAGATAATTTTCCATGCCGCTCTGATACCCATTTGTACCCCACGCCAGGTCGCACCCGAACGGTTGCGTATTTCGCATGACTGTCGCCCCACATGCGGCAACCGTATCGCCATCGGAGTCGGAATCGCTGTCGCTGTCCGCATCGGTATCACTGTCGGTATCCGTGTCACTATCCGTGTCAGAATCGCTGTCCGCATCGGTATCACTGTCGGTATCCGTGTCACTGTCCGTGTCAGCGTCACCGTCCGTATCAGTGTCACTGTCCGTGTCAGAATCACTATCCGTATCAGTGTCACTGTCCGTATCAGCGTCGCTGTCCGTATCTGAATCGCTGTCCGTATCTGAATCACTGTCAGTATCAGTGTCGCTATCCGTGTCAGCGTCGCTATCCCCATCAGAGTCACTGTCCGTGTCCCCGTCTGAATCTGTATCCCCATCGCCCGCGGCGTCGGTACCATTACCGCTCTTTGTGCAGGCGAGTGACGAAAACAGCACCGCAACCAGCACCATGTGAAAAAACCATTGCAAACCGTGAGTCATGAGAGAGCCTCCTTACCAGCATATAACGCGACCGTTATTATGCGCAAAACTTGCCATATATTTCACTTATACTAAAAATCGAACATTCGCTCAAATCGTGTTTATACGGACATTGAATCGAGTCGATTTGACCTCGAAAGCGTTTTCATTTAAAACCCCATGACAATCTCGCCGCAAACAGGTATGTCCACGCGGTGAAACGGTTTTGCAGCAGATGCACCTGTCTGCCGAATTAAGGAGAATATATGAGTTTTAAAATCGCAGTACTACCCGGAGACGGAATCGGCCCGGAAGTGATGGAAGAAGCGAAAAAAGTTCTCAACGCCGCACAGAAAAAATTCGGTTTTTCCCTCGAATACACCGAAGCCCATGTGGGCGGTGCGGGTATTGACAATGAAGGCAAGGCGCTTCCCGAATCCACCTTGAAAATCTGCGAAGAAAGTGACGCTGTGCTGTTCGGCTCTGTGGGAGGTCCCAAATGGGAGCATCTTCCTCCCGAAGAGCAGCCCGAACGGGGCGCATTGCTGCCTCTGCGCGCTCACTTCAAACTGTTCGCCAATCTGCGCCCGGCCAAAGTATTTCCGGCGCTGGCCGCCGCCTGCCCCCTGCGAGCCGACATCGTTGGGGACGGCTTTAATATTCTCTGTGTGCGCGAACTGACCGGCGGAATCTATTTCGGCAAGCCTAAAGGCCGTGAAGGCGACAAAGCCTTTGACACCATGGTGTATACCAAACCCGAAGTGGAACGCATTGCCCGTGTGGCGTTCGAAGCCGCAATGAAACGAAACAAAAAAGTCTGCTCCATCGACAAAGCCAATGTACTCACCACCATGGTGATGTGGCGAGAAACCGTCGAAGCGGTGGCCAAAGAGTATCCGGAAGTGACCCTGGAGCATCTGTATATCGACAATGCCACCATGCAATTGCTGGTTCGTCCACGCTCCTTCGATGTCATTCTCGCCGGCAACATGTTCGGCGATATTATTTCTGATGAATGCGCCATGCTTACGGGCTCCATGGGAATGCTCTCCTCGGCGTCTCTGTCGGAGGGAACGTTCGGTCTGTACGAGCCGGCCGGCGGTTCCGCTCCGGACATCGCGGGCAAAGGCATTGCCAACCCCACGGCGCAGATATTGTCGGGGGCACTGATGCTTCGGCACAGCCTGAACCTGGGAGAACCCGCGGACGCCATTGAGAAAGCGATTGAGCAAACATTGGCGGACGGCATTTTCACCGGTGACATCGCGCCTCCCGGCGCCGATAAAGTAAACACGATTCAGATGGGCGACGCCATCGCGAAGCGGTTGTTGGAAGGATAATCAACAACCGTTGCGAATTCAGTAGAGGCTCCCCATGGCGATTAGCGGAAATCTCACCGGCCTGAAACCCACCCAACTTGATGCGCTGGAGCGAATCAGCGCCCGTCGCGTTCCGTCGTGGCAGGTAATATCCCCGGAACTGGGAAGCACCCTGGCCATGCTGTCGCGAGAGCTCGGGCGCCAAATCGGCGTATTCATTGACCGGCGAGGTCAGATCACCGATGTGGCAGTCGGTGACGCCAATCGCATCATGCTGCCCGATTTCGGTCGTGTACGCGGCGGTGAAGGTCGATTCAGAGGATTGCGTTTCATCCATACCCACCTGCGACAGGAGCCCCTGAGCCGGGACGACATGACCGACCTCACCAAACTGCGGCTGGATATGATGGTGGCCATCGGTGTAGGGCCGGAAGGCGTTCCGGGTGCGGTGTTTGTCGCTCACTTGCTGCCACCGTCGCAAAGTGGTGAACTCCACCGTGTAATCGGTCCCATCAACATGGGCACGCTGCCCGACGACTTTCTGGGCCTCATCGAATCGGTAGAAGCCGAATTCTCGCGGCAGATACGGGGCCGCAAAGTTGAAGCCAAAGACGGACGCGCCATCATCGCGCATGTAACATCAAGTAAACAGGGAACCGTCGCGGGCAGACGGTCACTGGACGAACTGACCGAACTGGCGCGTTCCGCCGGGGTTGAAGTAGTCGATCGCATTTTGCAGATACGGCCCAAACCCGATCCCAGATACGTGGTGGGCGCCGGAAAACTCGACGACATCGTAGTGCGCGCCATGCAGAAGGACGCAGAGCTCCTGATTCTGGACTGCAATCTGTCGGGCAATCAGAGCAAGGCCATTGCCGATAAAACCGAAATGAAAGTGATTGACCGAACCCAGCTGATACTCGACATCTTCGCCCAGCGCGCCAATTCTGCGGACGGCAAGCTGAAGGTGGAACTGGCCCAGCTCAAGTATCTGCTGCCCAGATTGGGCGCCAAGGACGACGCGCTTTCGCGGCTCACCGGCGGCATCGGCGGACGGGGCCCCGGTGAAACAAAACTCGAAATCGGTCGACGACGCGCGCGCGAACGCATTGCCAAACTGCAAAAGCGCATCGATAAACTGAGCACCGGACGCGCTCAGCGACGTCAGAAGCGACAGCGCAATGAAGTTCCGGTGGTTTCCATTGTGGGGTATACAAATGCGGGCAAGTCTACCCTACTCAACACCCTCACGCAGTCTGATGTGTATGCGGAAGACCTGCTTTTCGCCACCCTCGAAACATCGAGCCGGCGCCTGCGTTTTCCGCGGGAGCGGGAAATCATCATTACCGATACGGTGGGATTTATTCGCGACCTGCCCAGGGATTTGGTCGATGCGTTCAAAGCCACCCTCGAAGAGCTGGAAGACGCGCATCTGCTGCTCCATGTGGTGGATGTGTCAGACCCCATGCGCGAGGAGCAGATGAAGGCGGTTGAAAAAATTCTGATGGATTTGGGGCTCGAAAAAATTCCCCGTCTGATTGTTCTGAATAAAGCGGACCTGGTCGACCCCGAGGTCGCCCGCATGGAAGCCGCGGCATTAAACGCGGTGGTGACCAGCGCCCTCGACAAAAAAACCCTAGGCAACCTGCTGAAAAAAGTCGAAGCCCACATCTGGCACAAAGCCAAAGACAATCCGTATTAGCGGACCTTGGCGACTCTCGCAGAACTAACTCGATCCTGCCATGAACAGACCATTTAATTTTTCTGCCATGGAATAGATGATTTTTCCGGTGGCGCCCCAGATGACATGTTCTCCCTTGTGAAAGCGGCAGTCATCGTACTCCCGCCCGTTATAGGTTCTGCGTTCAAGGGTCCATTGGGCGGTGTCGAGCAGCTCTGCCAGCGGCACTTCAAATACTGTCGCGACTTCTTCTTTTTGGAGGCGATACGAAACCGGGGAAGATATCGCGCCGACCACGGGGGTAACCCAAAAATCAGTTATGGTTCTAATACTTTTCAGGAATCCGAGAACCGTTATTGCAGAAGGAGCGAGCCCGACTTCCTCTTCGGCTTCTCTTAGTGCGGTTTGCACGTCGTCGGTATCTTCCGGTTCGGTGGCGCCGCCCGGAAGCGATACTTGTCCTTTGTGGGTTGTCACGGTCATGGTTCTCTTGGTGAACACCACATGGATACCGCTTGATTTTGAGACGAGCGCCACCAGAACCGCCGCTGGAATACACGACGGGTTTCGTCTATCGGGGGCAGATAATAGTCGTGAACGGATGGCGTTTAGCCATTCCGGTTTTGTTTTGTTGTTGCGCATCGATTCAATGCTATACTTGATGGAACACGACAACAACCCCATTAAGGAGTTACCAAGGTGGAAAAAAGACGTTTTTCCAGAGTGCCGTTTCGAACGCTGGCAAGTCTTGAATCAACGGACGGCAGCCAATCTTTGGAAGGTGAAGTGAAAAATCTCAGTCTGGCCGGTATGCTGTTGGAAACCGACGGAAGCATTGAGGTGAATACCGATGTGCGTATCGAAATATTTCTAATGGACGGCAATCCTGATATGGAGATTCGGGTCAATGGTAAAATTGTGCGCATCAGCGATGAAGGGATTGCGGTTCAATTCAATCTGAAAGGCATCAACATCGATTCCCTCACCCACCTGCGATATGTGGTGAGCTACAACCTTGGCGATGGCGACACCGTCATGGAAGAATATTTTCATCACATCGATTCGTGAACTTTGTCATTACCCACGCCCTCGACACGGTCCACCCTTCGAAGCCTCCGGCGAAGCAGGGCAAGCGACTGTCGACAGTCGTAGATCAAAATTTGACTGTTTTTGTCGTTTGTCCTGCTGCGCTCGCCAGGCGAGCTTCGCAGGATAGACCGTGTCGGTGAGTGATTCTCATTTCTCCAGCAATACTGCTGAGAAGAATTGATAAAAAATGACGATTGCCAGAGACTCGGCGTCTAATCAGCGCAGTTGGTAATATCATTTGCAATGCGGCATAAGCCGTCTTCGGCACAATACAGCGCACCGGGGGCCGGGCAGTCGGCGTCGGTGGTGCAGGGGGTGAAGCAAATTTGGGATTCACTTGAATTGACAATTGCTTCGCCACATATCAAACCGTCATCGCAGAGAAGATCTCCTTCCGGAGCTGTCGAACAGCGGTCAAAGAGATTTCCTGATTCTCCGCTGCTCATATTAACCGAGAACGCTATAGTGGAACGAAATAACGATGTGGCTATCCTATTTACTACGGACACAACGAGCGTGAAAACTATTTCCTTTAAAATTGTCTTCAGTTTCGCCATCAAGAAAATCTATACTCCAGGCATTTGAATGATATCTATTATCACTCGTTGATGTCCAGAAAGTATCACTGGGGGTTTCCGGAAAAACAAATTCATCTATTATGGGCCAGACAGATTCTGTAATTACGATACTGCGAAGCTCGTTGATATTGGGCAATCTCCAATCGGAAAAACTACCCCAGTTCAGGGTTTCACAATAGTCAAGTGACTCTGCCCATTCATCAAAATCAATTGACGTTCCTTCATCACAATTATCACCGGTTTGTCCTGCGGTACACCCCTGCCAGGATAAACCAGTTGTTGCATCATCCACAACCGGTTGATTAGCAGTTGAGGTGTCTCTTGTATATCGATTCAATGGTGCTGTAGAACCTCCACGCACACAGAGGGTTGAATAATCATATGTCTCTGCGCCTGTTTCTGAAATCTTCGAAGCGAAATTTACTGCCCATATACCAGGGGTGTCAAATCCTGTTTTCGTCAGCGTCCAGAAAAATGCTGTCTCTTTTGTAATATTTGGAAATGCAGAACTATAATAAGATTCATCACCTTCGTATTTTAAAAGAGTGAGCAACTCGAAAATATCCGGTAGATGCCAATCATCGTATCCACCCCAATTTAGGCCATCACATGTTACCACCGCATCAGAACTACCCTGCAATACTTTACTACCTGTTGAACAATCAGAACCGGACAAACCTTCTGGACACCCCTGCCAAGCCAGACCAGTTACATTGTCATTTACTACAGGTTCATCCGAAATGGATAGATCCCTGGAAAAACGATCATCTTCAGAGTTGTTGACATCCCACCCATACTGTGCATCCTGTCCATAATGACTATAAACCACGTCTGTATCTGAATCTGTAGCCAAATCCGTATCTGATTCTGTGTCTGTTTCATTGCTTAAATTAATGCAGACGATTTCATCATCTCCCGCGTCGTAACAAAATTTCTGACCGGAATCGGGCAATGGAAAATGAGGCCCTGGAGTGTTGCAGGATTTTGAACCACAACCGGGACTTAGACACTCTTCGTTTATACAAATATCGTAATCTCTATCAGAAGTGGTAACAACAAAACAAGGTGTAAAGTTATCCTGCCCTGTGCAATCAGTTATTTTATTGTCTTTATTTTCTATTACAGAATCAGAATCTTCAACATAATCGGTTCCTGAATCTGTCCCATGGGTTGAACCATCAGAATCTTTTGAGCAACCACCAATAGCAATTGCCATAAATACAGATACTATAAAAAAAGTTTTATGTTTCATATTTTTCTCCACCAGATCTGTGTACAACAAATCCTGTTAAATTATTCCTGAAAAACGATATATCCAAAAAAGACATTAATTTTTTATGAATATTCATTTTAGTAAAAAGTAACCGTTCTGTAAAAATGGTACCGAAGATATCTGTGACGGAAAGAATAGATAACAGGCCTGGAAATTGTGTCCGTGGGATTTGCTGCGCTCAGAAGAATCTGGAGAGATAGGCGTGAGTTGCATGATGAAGAAGACGACGACTAAGCATATAGGTACTCGGTTTCGATAACTAAAGTGAGCCGATAATGCAGATTCGCAATTCAAATTTAGACGATTTGACATCTGTGCTCAGATTGTATCAACGAGTGGCATCTGTTCCTGGCGGGCTCGCTCGCCTTCCACATGAAATATCAGAACCGTATATTTTTTCGGTCTTGGAGAAATCAATGGCTGACGGCGTAGCTCTTGTTGCCACAGCGATGAACGGAATCGTAGTAGGTGAAGTGCACGCTTCTTCTTCGGGATTGTTTTGTTTTTCACATGTGTTGACAGATGTAACCGTCGCTGTTGACCCGGATTATCGTCGACAGGGAATCGCACGTTCGTTGTTTGAGTCGTTTTTTGCCGAAATAGCGAAGCGCCTACCGCATATTTCTCGAGTCGAGTTGATTTCGAGAGAGTCAAACACCGCTGCCATTCATTTTTACGAACAACTCGGGTTTGTTCGGGAAGGGCGACTTGAGGGACGTATAAAAAATATGGATGGTTCGTTTGAAGCGGATATTCCAATGGGATGGAACAGAACGTCGCCAACCCGGTGAGGATGACAGCGTTTTCGCTCGGCACCGGATTGATTAGGAAACGCCATGTCGACACATGTCATTTCTCGATATTGTGTGTCGTCAATTTGAGCCGATTATCGGTGTGGTGATTTGTTCTCATTTCTCCTATAATTGTAATTAAAATGTACCTGATGCAGCTTGCCACTACGTACGGTGAAGCGGAGATGTAATGAAAGAAATCCATTTAAAAAGACTTAAAAAAGAACATCCGTTGCAGTTTGTTCCCAGCATTGCGGAAAGCGCATTTATGTGGTTTTTTGCAATCGCAATGGTGCTAGTGGCCGGGGGGCTCGTATTCAGACTGTCGAAAATATTTGCGATGTCTGTTCCCGGTACACCCATGAGTTGGGTACCATTGGTTCTGCTCGGGGTGATTGCCCTTATTTGGCTTCGGTTATTTCAGTCAAAACCGATTTATCCACCGAAGCCCGGATGGACTTTTGATGCCTGTCAATGCCAGTTGGTATATGACGAAATTTTACAGAATCAGTTGGCGGTAAAGAACGACGACGAATACGCGAACCTAAGCGCATACTCGCTGAAGGAGTTGGTTGAAATATATTTCGCGGTGAGCCGGGATGAATTTCCCGAGAGATTCAAAACGGTTGCATATCTCATTAAAGAGAGATTGGAATAATGGTGGTTGAGTAACTTTTGTTGCTTGAACCATACAGCTGTCGGACGAGATGAATTATTGTGAATTAAAGATACTATTGATAAAAGTTACCGTTCTATTGTTATTGTTATGTGCGCTTTGTTTCGGATGTCATCGCGTGAATTCCACAGACAATGTGGACACTGTATCTGATATTTTAAACAAAACCGACTCCTCAACCGATGATTCTTTCGAGACAGATACGTTGTCGTATGAGGGTACTGATTCTGATTCGGGCGACACGGATAGCCTTCTCCCCAACATACTGAGCGGCGGATTTAATTTTTATGTAACAGAGTATGCGAATACGTTCGAGCCGGACGGCAGCATCGAAAACGCGGTGTTCGTTGAATTGGCAGCCCAACGAATATACCGGGTACAATTGGATAGTGACGGTTCCGCTGAATTATGGAGAAGCGACTATTCAAAGGAAGATGTGTTCAGAAAATTCATAGAGGAAGAAGAGGACGAGCCCTTTCTGTTTCAGTACGATTTAAACGCCGGGGGTTGCGGCCGGCAGCCGCTTTATTCTTGAAAGGAATCCTGAATCTGAGCGAAGCTATCTGGGGACGCTCATTGAATACGGGGCCGGTGTGCCCATTGTGTACGCAGAACGAGGACCGCTTTTGTCATCGACGGAATAGGCGCCTGCTGCCTTTACGTGCGAAATGTCTGAGTCGCTTTTGAGCGGCGCGAAAAATATGCTATTGTTTATAGATAACGCAATCAATGTAAGGAGCGATAATGCCCAAAGAAGTAAGAGAGCAGATTAAGCAGCTGCAAAGTGAACTGAAAAACCTCCCCGACGACACCGAAGCGTTGGAAGCGCGTCTCTCGGAGGCCAGCGAAAATATAGAAACATACGACAGTGAAGGAATTGACACATTCATTGACGACGTGGAGACTGAAATCCGTAAGCTGGAGGTGGAGTATCCGCAGTTAACATCAATGTTGAATCAAGTGATGACCGCGCTGAGCAATTGGGGGATTTAGCGCCGGGAAATTGACGTTTCTGTATTTTTGGGAACAAACAACGCTTGGGAGTGTCCTTTCATGTTGGACGAAATGAAGGGAGATGCTTTGCCCAGGATTGACTTTGTATGGTTGCTGGCGTTCCTCGGAGTAGGCGGGGGGATATGGGCCTGTACGCCACCTTCCCCGGTAGCTGGTGCGAGCACTTCTGAAGCATCGGATTTTCGTCACCCTTCGTATCAGAATGTGTTGATTGAGAACGTGCCGCATATCAGGCAGAAGCCGGATTTTTGCGGCGAGGCCTGTGCGGCGATGATGCTGAATTATTTGGGAGAAGAAGTTGACCAAGACTACGTTTTTGACGCTGCCGGGGTGGACCCGTCTGTGGGCAGAGGGTTGGTGGCTGCTGAGCTGAACCGTGCGCTTATCGAAATCGGATTCGACACCGGAGCTGTGTGGAACCCGGTGCGGTCAAAGCGGGATGTATACAAACAGTTTGCGGAAATGTTGACCGACTTGGGTCAATCGATTTCATCCATTGTGTGCATGAACACCACCGATGATGCACACAGCAGCGAACACTTTCGACTGGTTCTGGGGTATGACGCTGAACGCGACGAAGTGATATATCATGAACCGGCGATAGAAGACGGCGCCTATCGCAGGATGTCGACCGCCGATTTTATACGCCTGTGGCCGCTTCACAGTGCGAAGGACAGTGATACGGTTGTGCGTATGAAAATGCTGCCCAAACGGTTGTCTTTCGGTGAAATATCCTCCCAACGAACCGCGGCAGACTTTGTGCAGCATGTGATTGCCAAAAGGTCAATGATGACGAGTAATTTTGTAATAATGGTGGAGCCGCCGTTTGTTGTATTCGGAAACGGAACCCCGGCGCAGGTAGCCGTTCATGCGAAACAAACCGTACGTTGGACTGTGGAGCTGCTGATGCGGGACTATTTCACAAAGGAGCCGACCGAAATTCTGGACATTTGGGTGTTTGAAGATCAATCCTCATATATGCGCTATGCAGAAATTCTGTTCAATGACATTCCGGATACCCCCTATGGGTACTATTCTTCAGTGGATAAAGCGATGGTGATGAATATCGGTTTGGGTGGCGGCACGCTGGTGCATGAAATCGTTCATCCGTTCATGGAGGCCAATTTTCCAACTTGTCCGCCCTGGTTCAATGAGGGAATGGGGTCGCTGTACGAATGGCCCAAAGACATTGACGGTCGAATTTACGGTGTTGTGAACTGGCGTTTGGATGGCTTGAAGTATGATATTGAAAATGCGCAGTTGGGTTCATTTGAACGCTTGATGAATTTGACGCACAACGAATTTTACGAAGATCGCGCCGGTGCGAACTATGCGCAAAGCAGGTACCTGCTGCAGTATTTGCAATACAAACGGAAGCTGAGAGAATACTATCAAGAGTTTACCGCACATGCTCACGACGACCCTTCGGGCTTGAATACGCTGAAACGGTTGATGCACATCACAGATATGAAAGCGTTTGAGCGAGATTGGAAAGATTGGGTTATGAATCTTGTTGAAGGCACCGTACCGTTGCTCGCGATACCTGCGGTTGATAATCCAGTTAGAAGTAGTAGCGAAGTTCAGTAAACCCTGTGAACGGCGCCGTTCCCATTTCGCTGCGAACAATTACAGCGTTGCCGGTAGTCAGGTTATTCTTTTTTCCGAATGGCGTAATGATTCCGGCCAGCCATTCGGCATTGTCGCCGATACTAAATGCCAGTGAAACCGATGCGTACCCGGATTTGTCGCCGAGATTCATGAGGCCGAGAGTGTTCAGGTACAGCAATGGGTGAAGTTCCATGGTGAAGGACACCGCGCCGTAGTGCGAACCCAGCAGGGGAACTTCGTCGGGATACCGGCGAGCGGCACCCAAATTTGTATATCGGAACGGAGTAGTGCCGTTTGATAGAAATGCGTACTCCCCAATGAGTACGGCATTTCTCCAATTGAAGGAAACCTGTGAACCCATCGTTATCTGTACGTATACGCTGTCTATCGCCTGTTGGGTGTCGGCGTTTCTCGATGCGTTATTTTTATCAAGGAATCCGGTATGTCCTTCGCTATATAGTGTGACCGGACCGATATCGGTTGAAAAGGAACCGCCGGCAGTCCACTTTCCGGCCAAACGTCCGCCAACCAAAGAAAGGTCAAACGGACCGAGCAGCGTTCGCGCGTACAGCAGCAGGGCAGATTCATTCAATTGGGGCGATGCGGAAGCTGGGTCGGCCTCAGCGTTGTTGCCGATAACACCCAGCACTTCGATAGTGGAGAGATTTCCGGTCTGGAGAGAAAGCCTGGCGGCATCCACACCCGGTTTGTAAACAGTATTGATGCTCGATGCGGAAAAGGGTGCAAAAAAATCGTTTACGGCAAATATGCGCGCCATCGCATAATTGACAGCCATTCGCCCCAGCGAAAAGTTGGCTCTTTCTCCGGTGAATCGAATGAACATCCGGTCGATACCGTATCCGCCGTAAACCGAATTCTGGTAGAAATATTCGTTCAACCAATGATTCCGATATGTACTGTGTGTAAACGCAGCATTGCTTATGGAACCTGTGCCGTATTCAAATCCTCCCCCCCACACACCGTAGGTATTGATATCGTAGTCAATGTAATCCTTCCATGACCCCGATGATAAAAAACGCAGCACCGTCATATTCGTAAAGTTATTTTTATTACTTACATATGGCGCACGCGAACGATAATACGCGGTGTTCAACCGAAGGGCGCCGTTGAAATCAGCATACGAACTCCCTGCTTCATTCTGAACGGTGACGAACGCTGACGCAGTATGATGACTAAGGAAAATCAGCAACATGTAAGTGACGATGCTGCAATATCTAATGTTTTGAAACCATGATTGATTTATAATATTCATCATCGGTTTTATGCCACATCATTTTCAATACAACCGTCCACCAGTGATATGCTCCGTTTCGCCCGCTCCATCACATGAGGGTCGTGCGTGGAGAAAACAAACGTGGTTCCTTTTTCGCGATTCAACCGTTCCATTACATCGAGAAGCATAGCCGCCGTTTTGGAATCGACATTGGCGGTGGGTTCATCGGCAAGAATTACAGCCGGGTCTGAGGCGATTGCGCGTGCTATAGCGACACGCTGCTGCTGACCCCCGGACAGCTGATTCGGACGTCGGTGCGCCAAATCTTTCAGCCCCACTTCTTCAAGAATATGCATCACTTTTTCAGCACGTTCCTTTTTGGATACGCCCTGCAGACTCATGACCATTTCAGCATTCTCGAATGCGGAAAGCACGGGGATAAGATTGTAAGCCTGGAATACAAAGCCGATACGATCCCGCCGGAGGTCGCTAAGGGCACCCTTGCTCAGGCCTGAAAATTCTTTGCCTTCCAGCGAAATGCTGCCTTCCGTCGGAACATCAAGCGCACCCATGATGTTCAGCAGCGTGGATTTACCTGACCCGGACGGGCCGCTGATCACCGTGAATTCACGAGGTGAGATTTCAAGATTGATTCCCCGAAGTGCTGGAACTTCAATGGCGCCCTGCCGGTAAATCTTTTTTACTTTTTTTAATGTATAGGTTTCGGTCATGCGTGTCTCCTTCGGGCTACACCAGTTTAATACTTTCCACCGGAACCACGCGCGCGGCGCGATAAGCCGGATACAGACCGGAAAGCAGCGTTCCCAGCACGGCCACCCCAGCGATGGCCAGTGCCTTTTCAACGTAAATATCAACATAAATCGTGGTGGCCATTCCCACCCCGTTTATCGTCATTTCTTTTCCGTCGCCTGCCATTTCGGCCAAGTTGATTCCATGTGAATACATGTAGTAGTAGGGTATCGCTGTTACCAGCGCGGCCATGCACAGCCCGAGAGCGGCGGTAAACAGACTCTCCCATATGACCAGGGAAAAAAGCCTTCCGCCCGAAAAGCCGATGGCGTTTAAAATACCGAATTCGCGCATGCGCTCCATTACGCTGACATACAATGTATTAAATATGCCCGCAGCTACCAGAAACAGAATCAGCAGCTCAAATACCTTCGCAGATGCCATTTTGGTAGCCACCAGACCGTCCAAATCCGGATTGATTTTTTGCCAGGGGAGAATGTCGACCGATTCGGGTGCCAGGCCCTTCCTTGACAACGCCGCCGCAAGGGGTCGACTTAGGCGATGATCATCGATAAATACAGCCAGCTGGGTGACCTGGGTTGACGACACGCCAAGAATATTCCGCAGGGCGTTGATGTCGGTAATACAGATAGTGCTGTCCAGACTGTCGGAACCGGTAGTGAGAATCCCTCGAACGCGGCCGAGAGATGACACAATATCGCCGTTTTTATCGGTCATTGTGAGTACCAGTTTTTTTCCGATGGTTATCTCCAGCCGTTCCGCCAGTTTGCTCCCGACGACTACACCGTTCACATCGGTTGGGCCCGGAAATTTTCCCTGCAACTTGCCGGACAACAGTGCAAAAGTCTGACGATTTTCTTTCGCGCGGTCAATACCGTACACCAGCGCGCCCATACTCTGCGCGGCGGTCGCCACCATTGCATGCGACATTATTCTTTCCCTGACGGCCGTTACATGGGAGTGCTGTAAAATCTGCTTTGCAATAACCGGTGCTTTTTTGACCAGATTCGAAACCGCAGGTTCGTCTAAATATTTCCTGTTTTGAACGGTGATGTGACCGGTACCCATTCGAGCCGACATGTTGATGGTTTCACGCCAGGTGGCATCCTGGAGCCCGGTAAACAGAATGGAGAGCATAATGCCGAACGCGATTCCCAGCAGTGTGATAGTTGTACGTCGCTTGTTCTTCAACAGATTTCGCCACGCCATTTTCACAATGTTCAGATGATTCATGTCATCCCTTCATTTCTACCACGTCATCGTTATTGATGACGAATGGCGTTGACCGGTTGAATCAAAGCGGCTTTCAAGCCAGGATACAGAACCGCGACAAAAACAATTATCGACATCACAACCACCGGGGCGGCCACCGTATGGGCATCGAAAACCGCTTTCATAATCGGATTCACACCCACTCCGGAAACCGAAACAGAATCCATTTGCTTTGAAAAATCGATTCCCCGGGTAGCCAGCCAATATCCGATGGGAACACTGAACGTCGCGGCCCCCACGATGCTGCAGCAGAGCATAAGAAACGTTTCGGTCAAAATTATGCGAAAAACCCCCAGCGGGCCAACACCAATCGCCTTCAGCACGCCGAATTCAGAAATGCGTTCAAACACGGCCATGAGCATGGCGTTCAGCACCACGATGCCGATGGCGATATACACAATAATGTACATAAAAAAGAGCGCGCTCCCCATATACTTGATCATAGACGCCAGTTCAGGGGCGATTTCGGTCCAGGTTTGCACACTCGCACCGGATGTGATTTTTCTGATGCGGGCGGCTATCGTGCTGTCGGGCCGGTCGCTTCGATTACGCACGATAATCTGGTGGGCGGTGTTTTCCATCGAAAAGAAATCGGCCAGGGCATGACGATTTATAAAAACGCCGGCGCGGTCCACAGAGGAACCGGCGTTTGCGATAATTCCGCGAACAGTGAACAGCGAATTGGCTGTGGAGCCGTCGTATGCCTGGCTTAAGAATACCAGTTCATCACCAACCTTCACTCCCAGAATTCGTGCCAGCTGCTCTCCGATGACGACACCTCCAGGGGCGTCGGGGCTCAGCCACTTTCCGAATTTAATCCGTTTGTAGATGTCACTGACCCGTTTGTCATTATGTACATCAATCCCTCTGAATTGGGCCGCCGCGCTGTTGTGTTCCGAGGCGACTAAACCGCTCCCGAGCAATCTGGCAGACGCATCGCATGCTGCATTTTCGGCCTCAATACGCCGCACCAGTTCGTTTGGATGATTCAGCAGTTTGTACAGAGAAGGGTTCGACGGATAGTCCGCTGCATGAATTTGTATGTTGCCCATTTCTACGGCCACGGCGCTGTTTTCCAGATCAATCTGATACCCGCGCATAAACCCCGAGTATTGTACCATGGCGAACAATGCAAGCGACATAGCGGCGATGGTTACCACGCTGCGGCGTTTGTTTCGCCAGATATTTCGCCACGCCAGGGTAAACAGTTTCATGTGCGACCTCCTAAAATGGTTGGCTACAGCGATTTGAGTCGATGCACCGAAAAGAATGATTTCTGCAGCGAACCATCAAAGGAGATTTGTTTCCACTGCATGGCGGTATATTCTCCGGATTTGTCGAACGGCTTCATTACCATTTTATGGGGGAACAGGCGTCCGTTCGACTGACGGTAATCGGAGTACTCCATTTTTCGTATCTTTTTGCCGTCCTCGTCGAAGAACAGCTGGTATGCGGGCTGCAGGCTGCCTTCGTATACCGCCACCTGTATTTTTCCGTACACAATGGCCCGGCCCTTTTTGGGAATCAGTTCAATAATGGTTACCGTCTTTGGGCCCCAGAAGGCGCTTCCCACCAGCCGATATGTAAAGTCAGTCGCTAGTTTGGTGTCCTGCACGAGGTCGTCGTTGGTGAAATGACTTCCCATCCAGGAACTGCCCATCATCGCGCTGTTGATTTTGATGGTGCGCCCGGTCTTGTTCAAATAGGTGTACAGTTCGTTTTTGGCTTTCAGCGTGGCGCTGCCCCGTTCCTTCACCGGCTTGCGAATTTTCACCAGCGAGTAGTCCTGCCCCAGGGACCACGATTCCATTTCGAGGGTTCGCGACCAGTGTTTCGTTTTGATGCTCATTTCAAGAATCCCATGACTGCTGTTCCCCCGGTACTGCCGGTCAATTTGATTGAGTACATAAAAAGCGAACCCCTCTTCGTCGGGGGACGGCGCATCGCTGCTGCTTTGAACCCGGGTTCCGGGGAGCAGCATGAATCCGAGCATAACTGCGACAATAACGATTTGATGTGGGTTCATGACCTCCTCCTTGTTTATGCCGGGTCCCTGGGACCGGAAGCGGCCCCGTGCACCAACATGTGCGACAGTGTGGCTGAGAACTGTTCCAATGTGAGCCCGCTGCAGATATTGTCATTGGCCATCAGCAGGCTGAATGTGATAATGGCGCGAAGTACTTTTGCGCGAGCAAGTCGCTCGTCGCTGCTGAGGATGCGGCCGTGTTTAGTTTCGGCAATCAACGCGCCCAGAAAACTGTTGCCGAACGCCTCACTTCTGCTGCGGTCTTCGTCGCTCATTTCGTTGAGCAGGTCTGTCAGGTCGTTGTCGCCGGTCGCCAGCCGCGAGGTGATGGGCATTCTGGCTCCCAGCTGAACCCCCAGTGTCACCCAACGGGCAATTCGCTGTTCCGGGTCGGCTTCATCGAGCAGCGGCGCCATCTCGGTGATGAAACGTCTTTTTTCTTCTGCAATGACCTGTACCGCCAAATCGGCCTTGGTTTTAAAATACAGATATAACGTACCCTTTGCCATCCCGGCTTCCCGAGCCACGTCGTCCATGCTGGTTTTGCGATATCCCCATTTTTCGAACAGGGTCGCTGCGGCATCGAGAATACGTCGCTGTTTTTTTGCTTTGGGGTCATTTTCCGGAAGCACCCTCGAGAATGCGTCGAACATTTTTTCAAAATCTTTGAGTTTCCAATTGTTCATAATGACCAATTTAACGCACTTGGTCATTTAGTCAAGAAAAATGCGGAAAATCAACCCTCGCCAAGAAACTGCTTCAGGCGAAAACCTCGGTTCATCTGGACTTTCAATGTCATCAGGATGTGAACAAATTGCATGGCCCCTACGGCTGCTATGTGGTCGCGCCGGTGGATGAACCGTATCTGTACAATGAAAACGTTATAATGACGCCATTGAATGACGTACCCACAATTTTAGATGCATACACATCGATGAAATCGGTGTGATATCTGCCGAAGTGTCATGGCATATGTCATTGCTGTCAGCGGGACGTCACCAGTTTGGGAATCGGAGAGCGACCGGCCTTACGGCACAACGGCTTTGGTGAGTACCAGGCGGCTGGAGCGGCGACCGCGGACCAGGGTTTGGCCGATTTGCTGAAAGCCGTTTTCCATAGCGGTTTTACACAGCACGTGTCGTTCGAGGCGGTACCATTTGTGGGCGAATGCGCGGCGTATTCGACCAAGCAGGCCTTTATACACCGGGTGGTACCACATGATGGTGCCCTGAGATTTTATGTGCGTTTTCAACCGGGCCAGCTCCGCGCCGATATCGCTGCCTCTGGGCATGGGGCGCGCTACAATCAGCACATCAAACGCTTCGGTATCCAGCGGCAGTTCGTGGTACCTGGCCTCGATGGTGAGCGCGGGATTGTACGGCTGGTTTTCGGTGGCAAAGCGGTAGAGCGGTCTGAATTTATCGCCCACCAGCACCAGGCGGTGCCCGGCCTTGGCCACTTCTTTGGCCAGGCGGAATTCGCGGCTCATCAGAATGCACACCTTGGCGCGTTTTCCTTTGGTGCAGGCGTTCAGGGCGTGCAGTGTGGCGTCAATCATTCGGTTCATAGGTGTATCCGATAATCAGTTGGAGACAGCGTCTTCGGGGTCCAGACGAATTTCCACTCGCTTGATATGGCGGATGTCGGCGTCGGTGACCGTTACATTCAGCAAACCGATGCGGATGCTTTTGCCCCGTTTAGGAATGCGTCCGAAAGCGGTAACAATCACGCCACCCACCGTTTCGTAGTCGCCGCTGTCGGGCAGGGTGAGTCCGGTTTCGTCTTCAAAATCCGGAATCGCCATATGGGCGTTCACTTCCCAGCGGTTTTCTTCGAGTTTGCGCAGCTCGGGTTCATCCTGATCGTGTTCATCGTGAATTTCGCCCACCAGCTCTTCGATGATGTCTTCCAGCGTAATGATGCCGGCGGTGCCGCCGAATTCATCCACCACAATAGCCATGTGGGAACTGCGGCGGCGCATGTCTGTGAGCAGCTCGCTGATTTTCTGGGTTTCCGGTGCGTAGAAAGTATCTTTTCGGGTGATATTTTTCACCAGGTTTTCGGTGGGATAATCCTTCTTGCGCATACAGGTGAGCAAGTCTTTGGCATACAGAATGCCCACGATATTGTCGGGGTTCTGGTCGAACACGGGCAATCTTGAATGACCGCTTTCAATGATGGAGTCCAGGGCGGCTTCCAGTGTGGATTCCTGGTCGAGACCGACCATTTCAGTGCGCGGAATCATGATTTCTTTCACCATGGTCATGGTGAATTCAATGGTATTGGCCAACAGCTCGCCCTGATTGGAGTCGTCGAATACTTCCTTATCGAGCCCCCGTTTAATATGGTATTTGATTTCGTCTTCTGTGGGAATGGGCTCTCCGTCGTCGAATGCGTGATTTTTAGAAAGCAGCCCGGGCAGTTTCGCCAGCGGCCAGGCCAGCACAAACAGCAGCTTGTCGACGAGCCATACGGTTCGCATCACGGGAACGACAATTTTCTCCGCGTGGTGGATGGCCAGGCTTTTGGGGGTGATTTCGGCGAAGATGAGTACCACCAGCGTCAAACCGAACACGGAAATGGCTTCGGCCCAGTTTGGGGCGTAGCGAAATGCCAGCCGGTAAGCCAGAATGGAACACAGAATGTTCACCAGATTGTTGCCGATAAGCAGGGCGGCCAGAATTCGTTTTTTCGAGGCGAGCCATACTTTCAGAATGTCGTATTTTGACGGCGATTCCAGCATCAGCAGGTGCGCACGGGTGGTCGAAATACTGGTCAGCGTGGTTTCCGAGCTCGAAAAAAAAGCGCTCAGCAGCAAACATACGCCGATGCCGATAAGTTCAAATAAGGTGGAACTGCCGTCATCCATGAGATTCTCGCTCGATGGCAGCGGTACCCGCTGGTGTTGTAAGTCGTTGTTCTGTCATTTGCATTGAAGTATTTATTCTGTCATCAAATCTGTCGATGTTCAAACTCATTTATGTCAATAGCCAAATCAATACCGCCACGCACAGTACCACAATAATCGCTCCCACCACAATGAGGCCCAGGTCGCTTTTTTTCTCGCCGGGAGCGACGGGCAGTTCCTGGGTTTTTACATAGTCTGAAGTGTCTTTGGGTGCAAGCGGATCTGCGGGGCCGAACGGCAAATCTGGTGGAATTTTTATTGATTTTGACGCGTTCGGGTGGAAATTCAATTCATTTTGGTCGGTTTTGCCGGGCTCCGGGACCGGTTCTTTCGCAGGCAGCGGTTCCTCCGGGGATGCACAGAACGACGCGGTTTCCTCTTCGGGGGCGCTCTGAATTTTGTCAAGACTGGGGTCGAGGGGGTGCTCCAACGCCAGCGTGGTGTTTCCCAGGGTGATGGCGCTGCCCTGGGTGAGCACCACCGATTGGGCCGATTCACCGTTGCATAAAATGCCGTTGCGACTGCCCAAATCGCGCACGGTGATGCTGCCGTTCTCGTAAATCACTTCGGCGTGGCGTCTGGAGACGTCGTTGTCGTCGAGTCGAATGTCCGCCTGCCTGGATCGGCCGATGCAGCATATGGACGGTGCCGGCGGAATGACAAATCGCGATGCTTTTCCCGGTCCGGAGAGCACCACCAGCGCAGGGTCGATTTCCACAGGCGCCATGGCCAGAACAGATTCCAGCATGGTCAATGCCTGGTTTTGCGCCACATTCTTTTCGGGAACCGGTCCCGACGACACGCCCAGCTGAAACGAAATTTCAAAGTGAGATACAATGAGCACATCGTTGTTGGACAATTTCCTGGGTCGGTGGGCCACCAGTTTCTTTTTACCCAGGTACGTGCCGTTCAGACTGCCTGTATCCACCGCGCAGAAATCATTTCCCATCAGTCGGATTTCCACATGGCTGGTGGACACCGTCAAATCCGGCAGGCAGATGTCGCAGTATCTGGCGCGACCGAGCGTCACCTTATGCTGTACAAAGGTGCGGCTGAATTCCTCATCGATATTTCGTTGGTCGCGAATGGTGAGTTTGATTGCCATGAAACGAAAATGTCAACCTACTGAGCCGCTGACGGCGCAGTCTCGTTGGTCGCCGTGGGGGGTGCGGGTTTCGCAGCGGTGTCTGTGGCGGGCGCAGGGGCCGCCGGGGTGGTTGTGGAATCGGAGTCCTTGCCGCTGTCGGTGTCGGCCCCGTCTTTCAGGTGTTCAAATTCCGGCGGCAGGAACTGGGCGTCCGGGCCGTACAGTTCGTCGGGTTTGGGCATGTATCCTTCGATAACGGTTTTCTGTCTTCCCCGAATATGACCGGTCTGTACCTGCACCGGAACCGGGGTTTTCAGTTCGTACTTATATCCGCGCGTTTCCAGGCTGATGTGGAACTCGTCGCCCTCATCGTTCGAAATGGTTTTGCTGTACCCCGCGGGAATCTGGCCTACCCGCTCGAATTCCTTGTGATGAATCACAAAGTTGAACAGTCGGATGGCCAGGTGATTGTACAGTCGGTGGCACCCGTGGGAGTAGCGGCGCAAAATGGAGTTGTAGTCCACAGAACCGTGGCTGCGGATGCCGTTGTCGAGATAGCGGAACGTACCGTCTTTATTTTCGACCTGACGATAATGGAACCCGGCCACCAATCCGTATGCCGAAGCGTATCCCGGTCCGAATTCACTGTAGTTGGGCACCTCGAACAACCGGTGTTTGTACGAGACCTTCTTGGTTAAATCGCCGGTGGGAGTGCTGTCCGGGGGCATCCAGACCGGTCCGGCCACGATATCTTTCCACACACGCGGGCCCACATCGGAGTTTTTGTATTTGAAATATTCGTACCCGTCTGGAGCCAGTTCCGTGCGCCAGGAACCGATGGTGGTGTTCATGCGCACCAGCGGAATATCCTGGTCATTCCATCTGACAAACAGTGTGGTCATGGGCATGCGTTTACGGGGCTGGCCTTTTTGTTTGCCGTCCATGGTGTATGGGTATTCATACCATACGTCGCCCCGGTCAATCTCCACACGGAAGTCCATTTCGTCGCTGTAATAGGGAGGCCGCGGCGGCAGGGGAACGGCCACAAACAGGGTGTCCAGTTCTTTGTCGGTGTATGATTTCAGAAAATCGGCCACTTTTTCGGGTGTACCCAGACCCATGTGTTTAAGCGTGAGGGCGGTGTATTCGGCCACCAGATTAGGAACCGAATGTTCCTTACCTTCTTTGTCTTTGTACTTCGCAGGTTCCCCCTTCTCGTCCCGGGCGGAACCGTCTTCGATGATTTCAGTGGCATCCACAATGCGTTCATTCAGCACGCGTACGAAGCTGTCGTACAACCGGGCGCCTCTCGATTTCCCAAGCGCTTCCAGGCTGTCCTTGCCGAAGTAACCCCAACCGAAAATGCGATTTTTGCGTTCGAATTTAACGAGTGCCTCGTGGGTACGCCAGTCGAGCCCTCCCACGCGATATCGGTCGGCATCGCCTTCGGCGAACAGGCCCTCGCATAGGAGCTGTTTTTGAGACTCGGCCAGCGCCTCATATTCGATACCGATTTCAATCAGTTTCTTCGACATTTTATTGTCGGGGTGATCAAAGAGCAGGGCGGCATCGGTCACCCCGAGGCGTTCCATTTCACGGCGCATCTTTACCGCGAAACTGCGACCTCGCTGTGCATCGCTTTTGGCCTGGTCGTTGGAACGATAGGCAATGAAACCGTCAAACGCGCGAATGCGGTTGTAGTCGATTTCCTTGAAACACGCACGTTCCACCTCTTCGACGACGCGTCTTCTCAGCACGGAAAGTGACGGTGGAATCCCGTACACCTCCAGGAAGTGGTCCTCTTCGCCTGCTCCGCTGTGGTCCGGATCATCGGAACTCGCGGAAGGCCCGTCGGCCGAAGGTTCAATTTCTTCTTCGGCAGCGGTATCTTCGGCAGCGGTATCTGCGCTATCGGTATCTTTCAATCCCAGCCGCTCCCGAATGTCTTCCTCGCTCACACCCTCTTCTCGAAGCTCAGCGATGCGTGCCCGAATGACCCGCTGTTGCTGTTCGTCGTACAATCGTTTGGCTTCGGCAATGGAAGGCGGCAGGTACGGCCAGTCGTTGGCGAGTTTTCTGAAAATCGCGCGATAGGTGTTGGGTTTGCGCTCTTCATCCGGCGCGGTGCGTTCTGAAAACAGGAACGGCACCCAGTAGTTGCTCAGATTAATAATGGTGAATCCGGCGTCCAGTGCCTGACTTTCTACCATTTTTTCCATTTTCCCGTCGCGATACGCGTACACCGTGCGTCCTTCCGGCGGTGCCGGCGGTTCATCTTCCTCAACAACAGATACAGTTTTGGCTTTGGGCGCGGAACTCGCTTCTTTTTTTGATTCGGTTTTCGGCGCATCCTTTTTGGCGTCACCGCAGGCGACGAACAGGAGCGTGCTCAGGAATATGATATACAATTTGTTCATAATTCTCTTTTCCTCACGTTCAGTTTATTTCCTATCAATTTTTCAGCGGAAAACTCAAGTTATTGAGGCTTTTCAGTTTTCTTTGCACATGCTGTAAATCAGAACGAACCAAAAACTGGAAACATTTCTATGTAACAGTTGTTTTTCAATCCCTGCTGGAAATGAACCGTGATAAATATCCGATTCGCGACGTAAGGGTGTTGGAGATAGGACATCCGCCGACTATAACGGCGAAATGTTCGCGAAGGACGACTATTGCATAAGTGAGTAAATAGTGAGACCCGTACCGAAAATCGCCATGGATTCAACGATTCCGATATTGAGAAAACCAGATCCGATTTCACCAGTTTTATTGATCATATCGATGGTCCGGGCGCCAACTACTCCCTGGAAGAATGCGGATGCCATATTCCCCAGACCGATGGCGATAGCTGCGGGAAGAATGTTGGTTTCACTGGTCATTGAGCCGGGTTCGAGACCGGTAATAATGAAAAACAGAACGATGCCGTAGAGAGCCTGGCTCATTGGGGCATACGCGAAAATTTTCAACGAACCGGCGGTTTTTTTAGAGTTCTGAACGTTGCTCATTTCAGCAGTGGTGAGGGCTTTGCAATAGTGCAACCCTCCCGCTGATCCGGCCAAAGAAAGTCCCATTACGACTGCTGCTGCATTAAAAAGAATTATATCCATTGCTTTTTCTCCTTACCAATGAACGGCTTGTACCATTCACCGTTCCATTCCATACCGGCGTGATTACTAAATTCCATTGCTTTCAAGCGGGTAGCGTGAATCAGTACACCCATTACCGCCAAAATCAGTCCAAAGGCGTGACCCAGGGGGGCGCCCACAGATAACAGATTGAACAGCATGCCCAATACCACGGTAACCAGACCGACGATGGGAATGCGAATGTACGAGATCAAATCGGAAAATCCGCCAATCAAATCAAAGACGAAAGTGGCTGCCTGAGACTTCATTCCGGCAACCAGCCCTTGACTTGCATTGCTGAATATGAACATCAGCGGGATGCTTCCCGCAAGCCCCGGCACCAGATAGTCAGGAAGCGGTTCCTTGAAGATCAGGAAGCAAATCACTTTGTACACGCAGAATAGAAAAACAATATAGGCCAGGTGGCCGATGACTTCGAGGTTCTTCCGTTGCTGCCACCCTTTCATAAGATGACCGATAGACAGGTGGATGATGCCGAGCGCGAATCCGATTTGCATCATAATCTGAATGGAGTTGCTCATTTTTCCGGTAGTCAAATCGAAAGCGGCCAGTTCCGGAATGGTGATGTCACGGAGACCCGGCAGCCCCGCCAGGGTGACAGACCCGAACCATACACCTGACAAAGCACCGAATACGATAATGGAACTGGACAAGACGTACCCGAGCTGAAAGTATCGGGAATCTGCTTTGCCTTTCAGTTTGGCGTGGGCGAAAGCAGTCAATCCGAAATAGATCAAACCGTACCCCGCATCACCGACAAGCAACCCAGTGATGATGGTGTAAAACAGAATGAACATAAAACTGACGTCCAGTTCGCGATATCCGATACGCATGCCAAGGAACTTGTACAACATATAGACGGGTTCGACGAATTTGGGATTTCGCAGCAGCGTGGGTGGATGGTCTTCTTCAGAGGGGTCATCCATGCTGAATCCCCATCCACAGTGCTCTACCATTTTTTTAAACGCTGAAACCGTATCTGCCGGAATATATCCTTCGATGTAAGAGACATTTGACAGTCCATCAACGTTTTTCAGGTGAGATTTCACCTGGTTGAATTGAATTCGATATTTTTCTTCCTGCAATTCTTTTGAAATAATATGCATGCGGCCGCTGAGCTTGTGTAGTTCGTCTTCATACTGTTTCTCTTTTTCCAGCAGTTCGGATTTTGCTTCGTGAAGCTCGGAAACATCAATACCTGGTACAGATACTTCCTGTGTGTTTTCGAGGGCGGCTTCTTTGTCAGGTGTGACCAGCGCCAGCCGTATCACTTTGGTATCGCTTCCGACGACAAACAGGTTTTTCACGGATGCCGGGTTGAAGTGCCTGAAGTCTCCGGTTGCCATTTCAAACAGTTTGATGTGAAGTCCGGTACCGGCCACAGCCTCAATTGCCCTAATGGAAACCTCACTCCAAACTTTGTACCAGTGTGCCACATCAGACAGCTGGGCAAGTTTGGCTCGGGTACTGTTCAGTTCACTGGTCAAGTGCAAGATTTTAGACGTGTAGTACGCGGCGTTTTTTTCGCGAGAGCCGAATTCCTGCGCTTGTGGGTTTTTTCGCTGCTGCAATATGGTGAGTGCTTCTTCCATCTGCTCGAGCTTTGTTGTGCTTTCATCGGACAACCCAAAGTGGAAGGCGCCGAAATCCCGAAGTTCACTCACGATTGAATGAGCGTCCGTCTCGGTTTCATTGCGGAACAACAGAGTTACCTTTTTCATAGGTACAATCATGCTGCGGTTTTCCTTTCCTGAAGCTTCTTTGCACTCTTGGCTATCACAATCGCTGCAACGCCCTGGGCGTCGAGCGCGGATTTGATTTCGCGTATGGACTCTTCGGTTTCAGGAATCAGTTTTTTGTCGAACAGATTCACTTTCTGATTGGCCTGTTCGTACCCGCGACGAATGGCCGCGGTGCGTTCTTTTGAGACGGCAAGTTTTGCATCGGTCTCAACCACTTTTTTCACAGCCGCTATACCATCCTCCACCCAGAGCGGGTAGTACTGATAATCGATGCTGAACTCGTCAAACGACACGCTGTTGAATTTTGGGACAGACGTTCCGAAAATGTTTTCTTTGTCGGTATCGATAGACTTCAGTCGAATGAATTCTGAAATATCGACTTCGCTGTCGTTGAAAAGTGAAATCCATGGGTCGATTTCGTTGAGAAGTGTTTCACGCGCGCTGGTCAGTTTCTGAAAGATGAGTTCTTCTTCCTGAAGCATGCGGTTGAGCGCGGCACGTTGTTTTTCAAACACCGGCAGGTACTTTTTCAGGCTTCCCAGCTTTTTTTTCATTCCGCTCAAGGCGACGCGATTTTTCTGGATTTTTTTCTTTGCCATACTATGCCGCCTTTTCACTCGAAACGTTACACAACTGCGCAAATTTGACAGCACCATCCTCGCGAATAAAGCTGGAGCGGCGAATTAAAATCGTCAGTTGCAGCATGTACATAAATACAGCACGCAAGCCCCAGTCGTCTTCCGGCGCTTTTTGTTCTTCGATGAACTCCCAGCGAAGGCGAAGCAGTTTTTCTTCCCGTTCGAGCGGGTTGTTCTCCTTGATGAAACCAGATGGCAAAATCGTGGTTCCGGATTTATTTTGTCGCAACAGTTGCAGCTCAGCTTTTACCTGGGTGTCAAATTCCACCAGATCTGCGACGATTTCGCATTCATGCAGGTTGATTTTATTCAGCTTGCCGCGAAAAATCATTTCCAGCCATTGCACCTGGTCGTCCGGAATCCAAATTCGCGCTTCCTCAAAAAAATCTTCCGGCTCCGGACATTCTGCCATTTCCCATTTCAATTGCGGAAAAAGCGGAAATAGTTCTTCATAGCCCATGGTGCCCCCTTACTTCGGAAACAACATCGATTCAGTCCGCTCGGAGAGGAACGGCGCGATCATTTCTTTAATCAAATTTTCAGTCAGTTCGTACTTCACCGATTCACCATCCTTCTGTACGCGAATGCCGGGAAATCCCGGAGCGCATTGAATGGTGATCCCCTGAGCGAGGTCGGAACTGACTTTACTGAAAACAGCCTTTGATAATTTTTCGACATCAATGCTGTCGCTGACGGTAACGGTTGCCTTCGTATTCGGAGACAGGTTTTGGGCAAACGCCACCAGCATTTTTTCTACCAGCTCGTCGTTTTCCATGGCATTTTTTACGATTGCACCGAGCGCATTGCCGACCAGTTCGTTTACGGACTGCTTGAGCGAAGCGATTAAACTAACACCGGTCTGCTTCGCGCTGGATGCGGCCATTCGCTTAATGGATTCTGCTTCATCATTGGCCTTGGCGACGGTTTTCTCGCCGTCACTTTTGGCTTTCGCACGAATGGATGCGGCATCTTTTTCTGCGGCCTCAATAATTTTTTTGGCCTCTTCGTTTCCCTTATCTACACCGTTTTTTTTCAGTTCTTCCACCAGGAGTGCGAGATTTTTATCTGACATCGGTTTTCTCCTTACTACGCCTATACCGCAGGCCAATATTTATCGATCAATTGACTTTTCAGAGTGACCTCTTCACGGGTGAATGTTTCGGCCAGGATTTTCCAAATTTCATCCAGTGCATTTTCCAAGGGCATTGCCACGGAAAGGTCCATGATTCGGGCTTCAAACTTCTTGCCGAAGTTCAGAAGCTTTTCCTGAAATTCTTCAATTTTGAACCCCATGCTTCTCAATTCCCGAACCTCCGCACAATCCGCGTATAATCCGGCGCAATAGTCTGCGATGGGCGCGTGATCGCTGCGGGTTTTTTTATTTACCTGCTGTTTGAGTCGGCTGAGAGAACCGGCCAGCTGAATCACACTCTGGTCGAGGTAAAACTGACCCTCTGTGATGTATCCGGTGTTGTCCGGAACCGGATGGGTGACGTCGTTGCTGGGCATCGTGGTTACACCCATGATGGTCACCGACCCACCTTCGTTGAAGGCAACAGCCTTTTCGTAGCGTTTTGCGAGCTGGGTGTATAGGTCACCCGGATAAGAGCGGTTCGCGGGAATTCGGTCCATGGCGTTGGCCACTTCTTTCATGGCGTCGGCGAATTTGGTCATGTCGTCAAGAATCACAAGAACTTTTTTACCCTGACGCGCGAAGTACTCGGATACGGTTAGGCAGGTGTCGGGCACCTGAAGGGCGATGAGCGGGGAGTCTTGTGCCTGGTGCATGTAAAACGCACACTTGCTGAACACCCCCCCTTCTTCCAGCGATGTTTTGTAAAAATCGTACTGTTCGAAGCGCATGCCGATGCCGCCGAGGATAACTACGTCGGCGTCGGTGTTGAGCGCGATACGCACCATCAATTCGTTGTAAGGCTCCTGAGAAGTGGTGAAAATCGGAATTTTTTGGCTCTCCACCAGGGAGTTGAATACATCAATCATCGGGATTCCGGTCCGAACCATATTATCGGGCACCTTTCGGGAGGCCGGGTTGATGGAAGGTGTGATGATGGATTGTTCATTCTCTGAAACCGCGGGCCCGTTGTCGATGGGTTGACCCATGCCGTTGAATACGCGACCCAGGACCGCGTCGGTGCACGCCACCCGCTGGGAACGACCGGTGAAGGTGATTTCATTTTCGGTAAACACACCGCGTGCGCCATCCAGCATTTGCAGGTAGGCATCACCACGATCAAGTTTCACCACAACGGCCTGGGCGCCGCCGACTTTGGCCATGTCTCCCACGGCAACACCATCGTTGGCTTTGACTGTGATGATGTCCCCATTCACGGCGTCAATACGCGTTTGAATTGTTCGAACAGGTTGTACGCTTGCAGAGTCTTGCATTGTTTACCTCTTATCTGTGGTCACGCGGCTAACAATTTTGCTTTTGTCGTTTTGTACTCTTCGCTTGTCGGCGACTGGCCGTTCCAGGTAACGAATTCGCCCATCAGCTTTCGGAAAAAAGCGTTGGCGTCTTTTTTGTTTTCGAACGAGTAATCGGTTTTGTTCAGAAAGTGAAGTACCACATCGAGCGCTTCTGTCTGTCGCTCGACAGGGCAGGCGGCATCGACTTCATCGAACGCGTTCTGCTGCAGATACACGCGGTCGGTAAACTCACCCTGAAGATATATAATGTAATCTTCCATTGAAACCGCGTCCAAGCCCGTTACTGCGATCATTTCCTTGATTTCAGAAGAACGGCGCAGGGTTGCCAGTAATTTCTGAATGGTTGCTTTGGAATGTACCGTGACATTTACTTTCGAGTAACTGTCGAGCGGATCAATCGCCGGAAAACGGCGTGCATCCCCGCGCGCCCTGGACAGCCCCAGGAATGTGGGGACGACGCTGAGTGTTCCCTGAGTCACCGGCTCATCAAAACTGCCGCCGGCGGGACTGACGGTGCCGCCGATAGTGAGGGTTCCCAGCTTTCCGCTTTTCAACATCAATGCGCCGGCTCGTCCGTAGAAACCGGCGAGACGTGTGTCGAGGTATGCGGGGAAGGCTTCCTCTCCCGGGATTTCCTCCAAACGGCCCGAGAGTTCTCGCAGTGCCTGTGCCCAGCGCGATGTGGAATCCGCCAGCAGCAGTACGTCAAGGCCCATCTGACGGTAGTGTTCCCCTACGGCTACAGCTGTGTATACGGACGATTCGCGTGCGGCAACCGGCATCGAACTGGTGTTGCAGATGATTACGGTACGTTCCATGAGGGAACGTCCGGTTTTGGGATCTTGCAGCTCGGGAAATTCCTTGATGGTTTCAACCACCTCCCCCGCGCGTTCACCGCAGGCGGCTACGATAACAACATCGACTGATGAAAATTTTGCCATGGATTGCTGGGTTACGGTTTTTCCCGCACCGAATGGACCGGGAATACAGAATGACGAGCCTTTGGCTACCGGGAACAGCGTATCGATAATACGCATTTTGGTTACCATGGGTTCCTTGGGCATTACCTGGGTTCCGATTTTTACCGGTACCTTCACCGGCTGCAGGAAAGAAAGCCGCACGGTTTCTTCTTTGCCGGTAGTGACGTTCACGATGGTCGCGATGTCATCATTCAAGGTGTAGCTGCCGTCGGCGGCGATTGTCTTGATTGTAAATTCACCGTTGAAAGAATACGGAATCATTATTGTATGATCGATGATTCCTTCTCTCACGGTTCCTACAGGGCTGCCGGCAGTAACCGTATCGCCGCTCTTGGCGGTGGCTTTGAATGCCCACGGTTTTTCACCATCAATCGTTCGGGCTGTTTTCCCGCGCAGCAACTGATAACCGTATTCTTTGAAAAGCAGGTTGAGAGGATTTCCCAGACCGTCAATCACAGACCCGAGCAGCCCCGGGCCCAGTTCAAGGGTCAACTGCTCACCGGTGAACTCAACCGTTTCTCCCAGTGAAAGCCCGTCAGTCTCTTCGAATACCTGCATGAAAGCGATATTGCCGCGAATCTTGATAATTTCTGATTGAATGCGTTCTTCCCCGTGGAGGATGTATGCGATTTCGCCTTTTGCGATACTAGCGGTGTCGGTCACTTCTACTTGCACCAGAGAACCGTCAATTGTCACAACTGAACCTGTAGTCATTTTTTGTGTCATTATTTTACCTCATTTGCCCTGCTCGCTGAAACACGTTCCGGAGCATTGAACGATTCATTTCAAAATATCATTTTGTAGTCACTTGCAATGAAAACTAGGTCGTTTCGTATAGGTGACATATCACAGAATTATGAATTAGAAAACCGAAAAAGGTCCATATTATCAGTCTTATAGCGTTTAAGTGGAATTGGCAAAAATGTCATCAGTGGACAATTTTGTACAAGTAGAACGTTGTGTAGGTTCAATTTTACGAACACTCTGAAATATTATTTTCGCGAATTTTTATTTCATGTTTCTTTCGTTGTCGAATGAAGAATGCGTGGATACCGGGCAAATGCTTGAGATAGTTGGGAGCCGCCGCGCGGTAGACTGGGTAAAAGGATTTATAATGTAAGTAATGTGAAGACTTCTTCACTATCCCGTGCACTGCGAATCCTGTCGGCGCCGACTCGCTGATAGCCCGCGGTAATTTCTGCGATAAACTCCAGGTGGGGAGTGGGTTTGCTTGTGGGCGATAAAGTGAGCGCAACCATGTATGTGGGCTGACCATCCAGGGCATCGAAGTTGACTCCGTCGGGGAAGACGCCCACAACGCAGGCGAGCCCATCAATGCATTTCACTCTCGCGTGCGGTATGGCCAGGCCGCCGGAGAAACCGGTCGACATGGAGTTTTCTCTTTCGAGTACCGCTTTTAACACACTGTCGAAGCAGCGGCGAGGGAGCTGTCCGGTGTCACATAAAAATGAAAGCAGCTCCTCCACAATTTTTGTTTTTTCCATTTCGTGGAGTCCTGTTTTTACACAATGGAGTTTCAGCACCTGCATCAGCCGTTTTCGTTTCGGTGCCGAAGTCATCGTAGAATCAGCAATGCCGGTTTCTTCGGAAATGGCCTTGTGCATATTGATGATGCCCTCCAGCGGATTGTGAAGCCCGCCTATTTCCTTTTCAACTGACGCGCCGGCGTCGAGAATGGCAGTATGCACAATCTGATGATCTCTCTCGAAATAGGTGAAGGTAATTTCGGTACCATTTTGCTGATAGTCGATGACGATTTCATTTTTTCGGGCCTGGTAAATCCGATCGCGCCGGCTCACCTGGTGGGTGTAAAACCCCTCGGCATTCAGGAGCGAGTTGAGCTTAGTGATAAACAGGTTACCTGTGGCGAAGCTGCCGAAATTGAATCGAAGTTGCTTCTCGCTGGAATCGGTGTTCACGTTTTTACGTACGCCGAGCGCGGGGTTTTTAAAAAGAGCAACCAATGCGGGTGGAGCAACAACCGTGTTGACCACTACCATAACAATGATGGCAGCGAAGAGCTGATCGGTTAAAAACCCGGCGCCTAGACCGAGTGCCGCGATAATCAGCCCCACTTCCCCGCGAGGTGTCATGCCGACACCGACACGAAGCGCACCCCGAAGATTGAAGTTGGCCATCAATGCCGGCAGGCCGCAACCGAAGACCTTCGCCGCCAATGCGGTGACGGTGTAGATACCGGCGAAGGCGAGAACCTGTTTGTCAGCCATCGCTTGCACGTTGATGAGCATGCCGGTGACACAGAAGAATACCGGCACTGTGAGCGCGTACACCGGGTGGAGTTTTTCCCGTACCACATGAACAATGTCGGATTTAGAAATGGAAAGCCCCATCACATATGCGCCGATAATCATTGCGAGACCGGCTTCTTCAAATAATCCGGCCAGGATAAGCGCCATACCGAACGCCATTACGCCGATGGCGGTTCTTTCTTTAAAGAGTTTAAGCAGAAAAGAGATGTGCCTGGATGCGGCAATACCAGCGACGGTGGCGATCAACCAGACGGCAATCGCCTTGAAGGCGATCATTCCGATATGGCCCCAGTCCGTTTTTCCACCGCTGGCTTGTTGCGCTGCAGCGATGCCGGTCACAACAGCAAGAAGTATGATTCCCACAACGTCATCGATTACCGCTGCGGAAAGAATGGTGACGCCCTCGGGGGAATCCAGCTTTCCCTTGCTTGACAGTACGCGTGCGGTGATTCCGACCGATGTGGCGGTCGATGCGATACCCATGAACATACAAAGTGGGTCAAACAGGGAGGAGGGGTGGTAGCCCAACATGGGAGAAAAGTAATATCCGACGAAGGCCCCAAGCATGAATGAGGCCGCCACACCGCCGAGTCCGACAAGTGACCCTGCAAAAAAATAACGGATGAGCATTTTCAAGTCGGTCTCGAGTCCCACATCGAACAAAAGCACGATCGATGCAATCGTGGCGATACCGTATAACTCAGGGGAAACCGAAGAACTTCCGAACATGGGAAATAATCCATCCGGAAATCCCGGTAGTGACACACCGCCCAGCGCATATGCGCCAAAAATGATGCCGGCAAACAATTCACCAAGCACATCGGGAATCTTGAGCATAGAAAACAAGAGTCCCATCAGTTTGGCGGCGAAAATAATCACGCCGAATTGGAGAACCAGCATCATCATGCGGTGGGTCATGCTGTGCTCATCTCCCGAGCCGCCGCCGGAGGCCTTTGCGCCGAACGGGATGAGTAGTAAAAGTAGTATGAAAACAGGGAAGAGTAGTGATTGTGTTTTTTGTGTAGGTTTCATGGCCCTACATCTCCGATCCAAAAGAGATTGTCAATCTCTTTGAAGGTGTAAAAAAACAGCGTTGCGGTAACAGGTGGAAAGGTTTCTTCATTATTTTTATTCGGCTTCTATGGGGCAGGAGGTCAAGGCGCACCGGTCCATTTTGCTGAAGTTTTTTGGTTTTGTCTCCAGCGTCCTTTGTCACGTGTTTACCAGTTTTCTCGAACTTCCGAATCAGCGCTCTGATTTCTTTTGCGCATCTGATGTTTCTACAGCACTTGTGTT
>JAFGXQ010000135.1 GCA_016936575.1 Deltaproteobacteria bacterium | reverse complement strand
TCAGTGTCAGTGTCAGTGTCGGAATCAGTGTCAGTGTCGGAATCAGTGTCTGTGTCAGTATCAGAGTCGGAATCCGCGTCTGTGTCTGTATCCGCATCGGCGTCGGCATCTGTGGATGAACATTCACAATTTAACCAACTTTGACCGTCTTCGGCGCAACGCTGCACTCCTGCATCGGAGCTGCCGACAATAAACATGCTTGGGTGGCGCCGGGAGAACAGACATTTTCAGTGTTGTCTGTATTTGACTCTGAACCGCAACCCAATTGAAATAAAACGAGCTCAAACAAAATGATCGTAAAAAATTTTAAGAATCGAAACCTCATTGATCACTCCTGCTGTAAGAAGAGAAACGTTGTATTTTCGATATATCTTATCATTATGCATCTGGCGGCGACAATTTCTATTTAGTTCCGTTGTTCCCAGATTGCACTATTCGCTCCAACATCAAAATAATTTTTAATTGTCGAACACTTCGGCATGTCCTCTTGTACTTTAAATCGTACTGTTTGCGCTTTGAATCGTACTGTGCTCGATTCTTTCGCCTGAAAAGGTAGTTTTCTGAATCCAACTTTATAGTTCGACCTCCACGCTTATTCCCCGAATTCTCTTTTCACTTCATATTTGTTCAGGAAATTGAGGCGTAAATTTCGAAACGTTCAGCGTGTTGTTCAGTGTTTATGGAAAAATAAACAAATAACAAAAAGAGTGTTTGCATTCGAATATGCAAAATGGGTACTATCTGTGGGCACAAAACAACAGAAGAGAGGAGAGCTTATGTCCCCCCGCGTTTGCAATCGCTCATCGTCAGACCATTTGTTATTGTTGGACAAAACGGGTACTCCGATTCAATTTAATTCCAAATATGTGTTGGGAGAACCCATTTGTGAGGATGCAAATGGACCACTGTATCGGGGAAAAATCCGACAGGACAATCGCGATGTGGCGATTCGATTTTTTTCGCGCGATAGCAAACCACTGGCAGATGCGTCACCCGCAAGAACTGTTTCGATATCTCAGATTTTACAAGTAAGCGAAACCGGAAATATTGACCACGGCATACCGTTTGCGGTGCTGGAGCCCCCCCGGGGAACAAGTCTCGATTCTTTGCTGCGCGTAAAAAAAACCTTGCCCCTGAAAACGTCACTGCAAATCGCGCTGCATGTGTCGCTTGCAATCCGATTCCTCCATCGGCAGAATATCGTTCACGGTCATGTGAACACGCAGAACATTTTTATCAAACGTACCCAACATGACACCCTTGATGTTCAATTGCTGCACCACCGCCTCGACGGAAAACCGTGTTGCATAAACTCGCCGGAGAACTTGTCTCCGAACCTCTGCACAACGAACGGTTCACTTTGCGAAGAAGATGACGTCTGGGCGATCGGAATCGTTTTATATCAGATGATCTACGGGAACACACCGTTTCGAGGCGATTCTTGTCGCAAGATATATCAGCGAATTCAGCTATCTCCATTGCGTTTTCCCAAAAACGCAGATGCTGAATCCGAGGTTGTAACGGAGTTGCTCAAACAGCTTCTAACCAAAAACGCAGATGTGCGCCTTTGCGGAAGCAAACTGATTATCGCGCTGAAATCACTTCTGGCAACCCAGCGGGTAGAGCCGGACGCAACGCTGAACAAAGCAAAACGTGTATCTGCGCTAGCCCATCTGCAATCAAGCAACGATTTAGCTGAAACCAGGCGCAGTATAGACACGAGAGTGCTTGCCAAGCACGAACACCGCAAGGCCAAACACGTCAAAGTCTTTCAACGGGCAGTAACCCTTTTGACAAAAAAGAAAGCCAGAAAAGCCACCGAAATTTCTGTCTCTGCAGCCACCATGAAATAAATATTGTGGGTACACGTCAAGTAGTTTTTGTTGGGCAAGAGGAATGCTATATTGTAATTGGTGGTAGCGATTAAATAAAACTGTAAGGGAGATTTTTATGGCAACCAGAATGGTTTTATTGTTGCACTTGTTCGTTGCATCTGCGGCGATGGCGGGTGTTGTCGGATGTTCAGACGTTGACAAGGATGGAGCCGGTGATGGTGATACCGACACCGACACCGACACCGACACCGACACCGATACCGATACCGACACCGACACCGACACCGATACCGATACCGATACCGATACCGAACAGGTTTGTGTTATTGCCGATCCATCGGGTTTCGGGGACTGCGACATGTTGATAGGTGTGGTGTTTGACGGCGTGGACTGCCAGTACGCTTCGGGATGCAGTTGTGAGCCGTATTGCGACCGGGTGTTTCCAGATTTGTGGTCATGCTACATTGATTGTGGATTGCGGGATTGCGATGAACTGTGCGCAGGGAGTTCCTTCCACTGTTGTGACCAGCGCTGTGTCGACTACGCAAACGATATTTATAACTGCGGAGAATGTGGAAACGTCTGCGAGGGAGCCAATCCTTTCTGTGACAACGGAACGTGCGTCACCGCTCCCTGTGACGGTCAGGACTGCGGTGATGAAAGCTGCTGCGGCAATGAGTGCTGTGCGGAGGGTGCTCTCTGTTGTGAATCATACCTCGGCGGGCCGGCTGTCCTGGGTCCAAGCTGTATGGAACCCAACGAAACAGGTACCTGCCCGCGAAACTGCTACTACTGCGACTGAAGCACACCGTATCATCCGGCAAGAGCGCAACTGGTCATGCCTACTTTGCCAAAGGGCGATATTCGGGCATTCGGGTTTGAAGGCGTACGCAAAAAAAAAACTTTTCGGGTGCGAGTACGCCAATCCACGCATACATTTCCTCTGTTTTTCGCGGGTTGCAGAAAGGCGATGCGTTGGGGTATATAACGGCAGCATTGAGAACGTTGTCAGGAAGAACGGGAACACATATGCCTCGATATGACATTGCGATAGTTGGTGCGGGCTGTATTGTGCCGGGCGCATTAAATACAAGCGAATATTGGAACAATATTAAAAGCGGTGAAACTTTTTTCAGCGAAATGCCGAAACGTCTTTGGCACATGGAGCACTTCTACAGCGCGGACGAGAAAAATCCGTATAAGTCCTACAGTAAGGTCGGCGCCTTTGTGGAAAACTTCAAGTTCCCGTATCTGGAATACCGGCTGCCGCCCAAAGCGATGGAAGGCATCGGCTCGGCTCAGCTGGTTGCGATTGAGGCTGTTAAACAGGCGCTTCGCGAGGCGGGGATTTCCCCCCACTCAAAAATACTGGAGCGCGGCATTACCGTAGTGGGATGCAGCGGCGTCGATGTGTTTGTGCATTCCACCGCATGGCATCAGCGAATTCACTTCTGGCAGCGACTTTGGAACAAACTGAAACAGGACGGCGTTTCCCGAAAAGACGCCGAGACACTCCTTGTACAAATGAGCGACCAGCTGAAAGCGATGTCCCATTTCTGGCATCCGAAAACATTTGCCATCGGGTCGCTCAGTTCATCCATCTCCAACCGAATCGCGCAGGTGTTCGGTATTCACGGGTTCAACACCTCTGTGGATGCGGCTTGCAGTTCGTCTTTTGTAGCCATTGACACCGCGTGCCATGCCCTCATGGCCGGTGATGCCGATGTGGCCGTTGCAGGCGGGACCGACATGGAAATCAATCCCGCGGTCTATATTGGGTTCAGCCGTATCGGCGGCCAGAGTCGCAAAGGCGTATCCACACCGTTTGACGCATCCGCTGACGGCCTGGTTATGGGGGAAGGCACGGGGTACGTTGTGCTGAAGCGACTGGAAGATGCACTTGAAAACGGCGATACGATCAAAGGCGTAATCCGGGGAATCGGGTCAAGCAGTGACGGCGCCGGTCAGGCCATTTATACGCCGTCGCTGAAAGGTCGAACCCGAGCATTTCGAAAAGCCCTGTCTATCGCAGAAGTCGACAGTGATGATGTTCAGTTCATTGAAGCCCACGCCACCTCAACCGTGGTCGGCGATGCCAATGAATACGATTCTATCGCGTCGGTGTATGGCCGACGAAACAGCAACCGTCCCCTGTACCTCGGCAGTGTGAAGTACCAGATAGGTCACCTGAAGGCGGCCGCCGGTGCGGCGGGACTGATAAAAACGCTGCTGGCAATGGAACACGAAACCATTCCTCATCTTCCGACCTTCCGGCAACTGACCCCCCATGTGGAACATTCGGTCGACGCAATGAAAATTCCCACATCCCCGGTGAACTGGCCTGCAGAGAAGGGAAAACGCATCGCCGCGATTACTACCAGCGGTTTCGGCGGAATCAATTATCACTGCATTGTCGAACGCGCTGACAATTATGAACGACCTCATCGTCCGCCGGTGCCGTCGCGCAAGATGGCGATTGTGGCAGCCAAAGCGCGCGTAGCCGGTGCCGATAGTGCGGACGAATTCTGGAACAACATGATTCAAGATAAAGATGTATTTCAAGAGGTGAATCGAGCGAAGGAAGGGTGGAACACGGATTTTTCGATTCAACCCGAGAGCGAACAGGTGCGCATCAAGCGTATCGGAAAAATGAACCCATATAAATTCAATGCGCTGAAATTCAAAATGTTTCCCACCTCCCTGTCGCAAACGTCGCCGAGTCAGCTGTTGGCACTGGATTTGGCGGACCAGCTGCTTGAGGAATGCGGCATCGATGCCGGGCAGGAAAAAAACATCGGTGTCTGCATCGGTTCCATGCACGATGACCTGTACCCTTCCATATCCATGCCCATTTGCGCAGATGCGTACGGCGCTGCGATGATGCGGAGCCCCATGGCTAAAACCATCGGCAATAAACTCGTTCAGCTGCGGGTACAGGAATTGGTCGAAGAAATACACAAAGAAGGCCCCCCCTGCACCGAACATACATTGCCGGGGTGGCTGACGAATATCACGTCCGGTCGCATCGCCAATAAATTGAACATGGTGGGGCCCGGGTTTGCGGTGGTGTCGGCCTGTTCTTCAGGGCTGGCATCAATGATCCCGGCGATTTATCAATTGATGTTCAACGACTTGGACGCGGTGATTACCGGGGGCACGAACATGCAGACCAGCGAGGTGTTCTCGAGTGCAGTAACGCAAATCGGCGCGGTGGCACAGGAGTTCGCCAGACCGTATGATGAAGCGGGACAAGGTTTTTTAATCGGTGAAGGCGGCGTGCTGTTTCTGTTGAAGCGTCTTTCCGATGCCAAACGCGACAACGACAATATCATTGCGGTGGTGCAGGGCGTCAGCGGGTCGTCTGAAGCGAAAAGCAAGTCGCTGCTTGCCCCCACAGAAGAAGCGATTCGCCTGGGGATGCGACAGGCCATCGAATTCTCGGGCGTTCAACCCGCTCACATCGGCGTGGTAGATACTCACGGTTCGGCCAATTTGCTTTCAGACGTGGCGGAAGTAACAGCCATTGCGAAAGAGATGCGGCCGCGTGGTGATAGTGACGCCCCACCAGTACAGGTGCTGGCCACCAAATCTCATATCGGACATCTGTACGGCGGTTCCGGCGCCAGTTCGATATTGACGGTCATTATGTCGCTTCAGCATAACCGGGTTCCCGGCATTCGCCATCTGAAAAATCTCCGTCCTGAACTCACCCATTTGCTTCAATCGGCAGCCCCCCAACAGGGCAGTGCCCCCCTGCACCGGGAAACCCGCGCCGGCGGTGTCAATTCAATGGGTTTGGGCGGTGCCAATTACTTCGGCGTATTTACCGGCCCTGATTACGACGAAACCAAACAGGTGGAAACCGACACAGATTCAATCGATAACGATGCGGGTAGTTCCGCAGCACCGCCGTCGTTTATTTTCACCAAAGAATTTGTCGACTACCTGAATAAAGAAGAACCGTTGCTCTCCGCCGTCGCCCGCGAAGCATTCAAACGATTTTCAGGCGAAGGGGATAGGTGACGGGGGCGCATCCGCAATGCATCCGCTCACCTACCCGGAATGAGATGATGCGTTCTCGACGGTCGCTCCGAAATCGTTATTGCTGCAGCTTTCCATCCAGTTTTAAAAATATTTTCACATCATCTTTGATGAGATTATCGGGCATGCCGGGAAAGGCTATTCCGTAATCTTTGCGGTTGATGGTAACCTCCGCCCGCATCAAAACGTCTGTTTTTGAAATTTCGATTTTTGCCGGAATGGCAATCTCTTTGGTGACACCGCGCAGGGTGAGTTTGCCGTGAACCGTGTGGGTGGCATCTCTGGAGCCGCCCGGCGTTACCGAATTGGAAACAAAGGTGCCGTCGGGAAACTTCGCCACGTCAAAAAAGTCTGCGCTTTGTAGGTGTGCATCTAATTTTTCGGCGTCTGTCTTCACTGAAGACATGTCAATTTTAACGTCTACCTTGGCTGTCGTTGGATCACTGTCCCGGAACGATATGTTGCCGGAAAAAGATTCGAATTTGCCTTCATGACTTCCGACCAGCTTTTCCCCCAGGAATTCGATGCTCGCATTCCGGGGCGACAGCGCCATCGTGCCGGTTACAGTGGGCGCTGCCTCTGTCGGCGTGGATGCCTCCGGTGAAACCGCTTTGGGCGGTTCGGCGGCTTTGGGGGAATTGTCTTTGGGAGAGCAGGAGGCCATTACGCTGCATGCGAGAACGATTCCAATCATCGAAATGCTGAATGTAATCGGTTTTCGCTTTTGATTTTCTTTCGTATGTATCATTTTCTTCACAGATAACTCCTTGTATTGGGGCACGATTTCACGTCGTTCCGTTGAATTTCATATCCACAAAGTAGGTATCCGTTTTGAAAACGCTAGTGTTCGCATAAACAAATCCGATCTGATTTTTCGGAAAGGATGTTTTAAGGAACATTTAACCAGATTGCTCATGCTGTTGATGATGCGTATCGGCATGACATTGGGGTGCAGCGATACGGGCGGAGGAGGGCGTCGAGGTGGAGTTCTGCACCGTGGAAGGCATGGATCATTGTTGGCCGGACAATTGGTATCAGGGCGACGATGGAGAGATTTTTTTCGCCAGCCCGAGGATTTGGGAGTTTTTCGAACGACATCCGATGCCGTAACTCACGCCTTCGAAGGGGGATAAGAGAAATTTGAAGAAATTCGTTTTGACTGGTTGCTGAACCTACATCTGAAATGCGCTCTGGGCACAGCTCTGGCGCTGTGACTCACAGGTCTGCAATACCGCATTGTCCAACACGCCTTCTGACGGGCAGTCCATGCAATCGATAAAATCCTCGTAGCAGGCTTCGACCGCCGCTTCACAACCGTCCGTATCCGAAGCGTTGCTGCAGTTGTTCAAATCATTGGACATCTGCTGTTCCCGCTGACAAATCGCCGGGTCACATGTAGTCCAATCATTTGAATTACAGTCATACGCGGCCCACAAATCGCCATCCGCCTCTCCGTCCTCCGGCGCGTCGGAATCGACCGGGGAGTCACTTTCGGTATCTAGATTCACAATCTTTTCGGCATCACTGTCCGCATCGGTGTCGACATCTCCGTCGGTGTCCGCATCTGAATCCGAATCCGTATCCGCATCCCCATCGCTGTCGGCATCTGAATCGGCGTCAGGATCCCCCACCATGCTCAGCAACCGATCATCCTCGTTGGTGAACTGCGTATCCACACAGGACACACAAGCCAAAAACATAATAAAAAATAAAAAAAAGGAAAATCTGTCATTCATAATAAAATCTCCAAGAAATAATCTTTTCAGCGAATACCAAACTTCTCCCGAAAACAAAACAAACTATTGAAATTAAATCGTTTTAGCGTATACACGTCGTGTGACGATTTTACTATTACACATGGAAAATATGGAATAATACATTGTCATTTCCCTGAAAAGTCCTCGCAGATATCTCATTGCAGAAACGGTATATCAGGAGTGCCTGTCTGTTCGCACGTGTCGGCTGACGGCTGAAATCAACATGCTCACCGTATACGGTTTAGGCAGCAACCCATCAAACCGATAAGGCTCTGCGCCGAACAGAACCTCTTTTTCCGAATAGCCGCTCGATGCCAGCACCGGCAGGGACGCATCCCATTCCTTGAGCATCTTCAGCAAGTGCAACCCGCCCTTGTTGCCGGGAATAATATAGTCGACAATCGCCATCACCACCGCGTGCCCCGCAGAAATTTCCTGCCGATACAGCGCTTCCATTTCACGTCCATCCGCAGCGGCCAGCACCCGGTACCCATAATTTTCGAGTGCGACCTTGGTAATGCGACGAATATTCGGGTCATCATCCACAACCAGAATGCTTCCGCGACCGGTGGGGGTTCGCTGCGGCTCCCAGGTTTCTTCGACAGACTCCGGTTCGCTGTTTGCCGCGCGCAACCGAACCACAAATGTTGTTCCGCCGTCTGCTCCCGAGCGAACCGCAATATCCCCCCCGTGTCTTTGAACGATGGAATGGACCGTGGCAAGCCCCAACCCGGTGCCGCCTTTTTTCGTGGTAAAAAACGGGTCGAAAATCTTATCCAGGATATCAGAAGAAATCCCTTCTCCGGTATTGTGCAATTCCACCGCAACGTATTCGCTCGCGACCAGGCCGTCCGCCGCATCGTGACCCACGCCGCAGTTGTTCATTCGTATCGTCAGGGTTCCGCCGCCCTCCCCTGCTTCTATCGCCTGTCGCGCATTGAGAATCAGGTTATCGAATACCTGACGCATCTGCTGCGGGTCCACATCACAGGGACGAAGCGCTTCATCGATGACCAGTTCAAGCGAGATGGGACTTCCCGACAGCACAAACTGACAGCTCTGCTCCACCAATCCCCGCAGGGAATGAGAGCCGGTGGCCGGCGATTTTCCCGAAGAAAACGACAACAGCTGACGCGTTAAATTTCGGGCGTTGTCAGCAATTTCCACCGAGTTCGACAGCCATTTCGATGCCAGGTGTTCCTTTCCGATCACCCGTTGCGCCAAATCCATATACCCCACAATTCCGGTGATCATATTGTTGAAATCGTGTGCGATGCCGCCCGCCAGAACACTCACCGCCTCCAGCTTTTGTGTTTGCTGCAGCTTTTCTTCCGCACGGGTTTTCGCCGTGACATCTGAGATGACCATTACCGCGCCGATCAACCCTCCCCGCTGGTCCCGAACCGCGGTTGCCGCGCAATCCACCAGTATTTCCACTTTGGTGTCACTCGCCAGCACGGCGCGATGAACCGCGGCCGAATCATGGGCATCCTCGCGCAATACATCACTCAGCGGAAGCGACACCGACTGTCCGGTAAAACGCTCCCGCAACGAAATAAATTGCACTACCGGTTGATTCAACACCGATTCACGCGTTTGCTGAATCAACCGCGTTGCAAAATCATTAATCAACATTACGTTTGCTGCCGCGTCCACCGCAACAACGCCTTCGGTCAGATTCCGAAGCGTTATCGCAAGCCGCTCCTTTTCATCATCCAACGCGGCGTTCGTCTGTTCCAACTCGTGGGTACGCCTCTTCACTCGCCCTTCCAGCTGTTCATTCAATTCAGCCAGCTCAGCGGTGCGCTCAGCTACCACGCCTTCCAAGCGCTTTCTCTGCTTACGGTGATGACGTGACCGCAAGCGATGCCCGGCGTATGCCAGCAGCAGCAACCCGATAAAAAAGGATGCCCGTGCCATCTCGGTCTGCCACCGGGCCCGTGCGATTTCAAAACGAACCGGACGCGACGTCGTATAGGTGGAGTCGCCCGCCAGCATCGCCCGAACCTCAAATCGATACGCGCCGTAGGACACATTGGTGTAGTAAGCCTTTTGTCGATCGTTTACTGAAATCCAATCCGCATCATACCCTGCGAGACGATACGCATATTCCACCGGACCCCCTCCCTGAATCACCGGGGCCGAAAAATGAAACGACAACTGCTTCTTTCCGCTTTGTAAATGAAACGGACCGGCGGTCGGTCGGGGCTCACCATCAACGGTCACTTCATCAATCACCACACCCGCGGTCAGCTTCGCTTGCGGAACGCTGGAGCAAATTTTCGCAATTCCACGGTTGGTGGCCAGCCAAATGCTGTTGTCAGCGGATGCTGTCACACCATTCGGCCGCCACGACACTTCCCGTCCGCGCAATCCATTGGCCAGCGAGTATCGCTGATATTGCAACCCGGCGCTGCGCCCCTCCAAAGTACCGTCCAATTGGGACATGGTCGTTCGCAACACACCGTCGTCGGTGGTGATGACTACGGTTCCGTTCGGGGCGGCCACCATGTGCACCGGTGACAATGACAGGGGACGAGGCGAAACCAGCGGTGTAACCTGTTCACCATCAATACACGCCAACCCAGTACGCGTGGATACCCAAATCTTCTGCGAGTCATCTTCCAGGATGGAGTACACAATATTGTGCGGCAACCCGTCCTGAACCGTAAACAGCCGCTCGCCATCAGCAGACAACCGCAGCACCCCGTCACCGCCGCTGCTCACCCAGATGCGGCTTTTCGAATCCACGAAAATACGCTGTACGTGGTGCAGCGATGTAGTCATGAAAATAGGTTCAAACCTTCCATGGTGAAACCGCGATAACCGACTTATTCCATCCGACCCTGTCTGCGCGGTCAGAATATCATCGCCCGGCCCCTTCGCCAATACGGCAAACTCCCCGCCGGAACGGTCAAACGTTTCAATGGTATTCCGCGTCAACCGATGAAGCCCGCGCCCCCCCACATAGACGCTGCCGTCCCGACTCTGTGCCATGCCGAGCATGCCTTCACCGCTGAACGTCCCCGGGGGCGCCCATGGCCGTATTTCTCCATCCACAAACTCGTACACCGCGCCCCGAACATCCAATACCAGAAGACTGCCGCCTGCCAATTGAATCACATTCATCAGCTGATCTTCGGGAAGTCCTTCCAGTTCGCTGGTGGTGACCACCGCACCGGATTGATACCGCTCCAACCGATCGTCGGTGCCCACCCAGATAGAACCGTGTCGGTCTTCTGCGATCACACGAATCCCGCTACTGCGCACCACCTGGTCAACCACAGCAACATCCGTTTTTGAAATTCGAAACCTGGTCAGCACGCCATCGTCGGTGCCGCACCACATCTGCCCGTCCAAATCCATCCAAATGGACGACACGTGATCTCCGGTCAGATTCACATCCACCACTCGCGCCACCGAACCGTTTTCGCGCAATTGCAGCATACCCGCCTTTGTACCCGCCCAAACGGAGCCGTCCGGCGATGGGTACAGGGTATTCACACCCATCGCGGGCAACCCGTCATTTTCACCGACGCGTCGTACAGCGACCCCCAAAATCACAATGCCCTGATCGGTCGCCACCCACAGGTCACCGTTCTGATGCACCAGCAGATCATTCACTTTTGCCGGCAAATCTCCGGCCGCATACGCCGGATGAATGGTGAATCGGTTGTCCTCGAACTTCCACACCCCGGACCCGCCGCTGCCCACCCACATAACGCCTTCGGGAGCCTGGGCAATGGCATACACGAACGGATGATGCAAGCCGGCAGATTCCCCGAACAGCGTCGCTTCCAATGCATTCACCTGCAGAACCCCGCCGATGGCGCCGCCGTAGAGCGCGCCGCCGCGGTCTTCAACGATTCCGCGCACAAAGGTGTATTGTTGTGCGGAAGGCTCCGTCATTTCAACCGGGACGAATTCCTTCCCGTCAAACCGAACCAGGCCCAATTTGGTTCCGACCCACAGAAACCCGTCTGCGCTGTGGTGTATGGAAAATACGCCGCCGTCGGGCAGCCCGTCTTTTACATCCCAGTATTCATAGGCGTATTGCGTGGTTTTAAGCGTCTGCGGCAACGCTGATGCGTTCGATAATGAACCACAGAAAACGTTCAAAAAAAACAGTGCCGCAACAGTTCGGTGAGACAAACATCGATTGATTCCCATACTTCCGCTTCAGTCAAATAACGAATGGCGTATTCGTTCGTCCTCATATTAGAATAAAAGGATTTGCGAATTGATCAAGCCCTTCTACAAAAGGGAAGTGTACATCGATATTTTCTAATAAATCAGAACCCTCTGGTTCAGTAGTCCTGGCTGGGCCATTTGTTGATGGCCACAATTCCGGTACGGGCGATTTCCACGATGAGGTTTTCGGGAATGAGACTTATAAACGAATTGATTTTGTCTCTGGACCCGGTCACCTGAAATACAAATCCACTCGGGGTGGCGTTGATGATCTCGCCGTCGAACACGTCCACCAGTTGAAACAGCTCAGAGTTCGACGCGTTGGGAAGGCCGGTGGCGCTTTTCACTTTCACGAACGCCAGTTCGCGCACCACTTTGTGTTTGGGGTCGATGGGCGTTACTTTGACCACATCCACAATTTTATACAGCTGCTTTTGAATCTGTTCGAGACTGCGTTCATCCGCTTTTACCGCCACGATAATTCTCGTCTTATCACCAGATGTTTTTTCGGCGCTGACGCTCTCCATATTGAACCCGCGCCGGGTGATCAGACTCATCACCTTCGATAACACACCGGGTTTGTTGTAGACCAGAATCGAAACGGTATGCTCTGATAAATTGCTGTTCGCCATAATAATACCTCTAGCTCGTACGGGTGTCATCCAGCGACGTTCCGGCCGCTACCATGGGAAATACATTTGCTTCCTGCTCGATAATCACGTGTACCAGCATCGCCTCCTTCGCCTCGGCCATTTCCTTTAATGCCGCTTCCACTTCGCTTACTTTCTCCACGCGTCGCGCCTTGATTCCCAGCACCTGCGCCATTTGCGCGAAGTCTGGATTTTCATCAAGCAGCACCCCGGAGTATCGTTTGTTGTGAAACAAATCCTGCCACTGACGCACCATGCCCAAAAATCCGTTGTCGAGCACCAGCACCTTCACCGCCAATTTTTCGCGCCGCAGGGTAATGAGTTCCTGCAGGGTCATCTGAAATCCGCCGTCGCCGCATATGGCCAGCACTTCCTTGTCGGGACAACCCAATTTGGCGCCGATGGCCGCGGGCAACCCGAACCCCATGGTTCCGAGTCCGCCGGAACTGACAAAGCTGCGCGGTCTGGTCGTATCAAAATACTGATGCGCCCACATCTGATGTTGACCCACGTCGGTCACCACAATGAGATTGGGCGGAAACAATTCCTTGGCCTTTTCAAGCACGTACTGCGGCAGGATGGCGTCCTTCTGGTCATAGGTAAGGGGATGACTCGCTTTTTTGGCAACCAGTGCATCCACCCAGGCAGAAAAGTCCGGCAACTTTTTGTCGGCTTCCAGCCACTTGCCCAATACGTGGCGAAGGTCGCCGACGATAGGTACGTCCACATCAATGTTTTTACCGATTTCAGCGGGGTCAATGTCGACGTGTATAATTTTCGCTTTGGGGGCAAAGCTGACGGTATCGCCAAGAATCCGGTCGCTGAATCGGGTTCCCAGCGCAATGAGCAAATCACAATTCTGCACCGCCCAGTTGCCGTACACCGTACCGTGCATTCCGATGTTGCCGATAGACAATTCTTCTTTTTTGGGATTGATACCGTGCCCCATCAAGGTGTGCACCACCGGAATGGAATACTTGTCGATGAACGTGTTCGCCAACTCCGTCGACCCCGAAATCTGAATTCCGCCCCCTGCCAGAATCAGCGGCCGCTTTGCATGCGCCATCATCTGCAACGCCTTCGAAATCTGTTTGGGGTGCCCTTTCGAAATCGGCTTGTAACTCTCGAGGCTGAACTCCTCGGGATAATCAAACTCCGTGGTTGCCAGCAAGATGTCTTTGGGAATATCGACCAGAACCGGTCCCGGGCGACCGGACACGGCAATATGAAACGCCCGTTTCAAACTGGGCGCCAAATCCTCGATGTCGGTAACCAGAATATTTTCTTTGGTGATGGGCAGGGAAATGCCGGTGATATCGGCTTCCTGAAACGCATCGGTACCCACCGCATTGGTCGGCACCTGGCCGGTGATGACCACCATGGGAACCGAGTCAATATACGCCGTTGCAATACCGGTAACCGTGTTGGTTGCGCCGGGGCCGGATGTCACCAGCACCACTCCCGGTCGACCGGTGGTTCGGGCATACCCGTCGGCGGCGTGCGTCCCCCCCTGTTCATGGCGCGGCTGCACCAGACGAATGCCGTCCCCGTGGTCGTACAACTCGTCAAAAATGGGTATCACCACCCCGCCCGGATAACAAAAAAGCGTATCTACTTTTTCCTTTTTCAAGCTCTCCACTACAATCCGTGCGCCTTTCATTGTCATAGTCGCTCCTCCTGGTGTGTTCCACTGTGATGTCGCATTTCAGCACCAGTACTGTTGCGGTTTCTAGTAATCACAAAATCCGCCTTTTTCTTAGAAACCACTATGATTTCTTTGAAAAGAATCGAGATTAAACAACATCAGCACACCAAAATCAAGTTTGCATTTTGTTCCCGCCCACGTCTCAAAAAACAATAAAACCGTATAAAAACAGTACATTACCAAATGTAAAAGTTTTTTTTGCAAAAAAATCCTCTTTTTTTGTTGAAAATCTAAAAGAAATATGTTCATCAATTAAGATTGTTGCTTTGCATCAGTTGGAGAAACTTATATGCAATTTAGTTCATATCTACCGATCCATATTTATCGTTGCTGGACCATTACGGTCAAAGCCCGGGGGCGGTGTATGAGCTGATCCAACCAATTACTGAGTTCACTCAAACCCCGCTTCCGGATTTCGGTTGCGGGGTTTTTTTTTGCTTTTTGACGAACGGTTCAACCAAAGGGGACGAAACAATGTTTCAGAAGGAGAAATGGAAAGAAATGGTGCACCTGGCCCTGCCGGTCGTAATATCCAAACTGTCATTCACAATGATGGGGATTGTCGACACGGCGATGGTCGGTCATCTGGGCGCAGGGCCGCAGGCCGCCGCAGGCTTCGCGGTTGTATACCTGTTCACCTTGTACGTTTTCGGACTGGGCGTGATTACCAGTGTGAACACACTGGTCTCTCAGTACGTGGGTGCCAAAATGGAAAACAAAGCGCAGGCGGCGCTGGCCAACGGACTTTTCCTGGCACTCGCGATTGGCACCCTCACATGGATTTCGATGGTGGCATCGAAGCCGGTCTTCCACTGGATGGGAATGAATCCCGGGGTTTGCGAGGGCGGTTACACGTACCTGTTTTACCGCAGTTTCGGTGTTTTGAGCGTGTTTGGGTACTGGGTTTACAACAGCTACTTTGAGGGGCTTGGGAAAACCAGAATTCCCATGTATGTCACCCTGGTTGCCAACGTGATGAACATGGGGCTCGACTATATGTTTATTTTCGGGTTCGGTCCCATCAGCGCCATGGGGCTCAAGGGCGCCGGGCTCGCAACCGCAGGAAGCAACATGTTCATGTTCGCGGTTCTGGTCTATCTTGCAAACCGCGGCGTTGCCGACGGAAACAAACTGACATATCGAACCTTGGGGGGAATGATTCAGTTGCGACGCGCCTGGCAGATGCTGAAGCTCGGCGCGCCCATGGGGGCACAAATGTTTTTGGAAGTGGGCGCGTTTCTGGTGTTCACAACAATTGTGGGATGGGCCGGAGATGTGGAACTGGCAGCCACCCAGATTGCCATGCGAATCATGAGCGTCACATTCATGACCGCATGGGGGATTTCCATTGCCGCGACCACGCTGGTTGGAAAACACCAGGGCGAACAGCGCAGTGATTTGGCGCAGTCGGCCATCCATCGCGCCCTGCTGCTCATCGGCGTCATCAGCATCGTGTTATGTGTGGTGATGCTGGTTGGCAAAAAATCGATTGTGGGGCTGTTCACCCCCGTTCCCGAAGTGTCCGCTACCGTGATGCACCTCATTGTGGTGGCCTCGCTGTTCGCCATCTGTGATGGCATCAGCATGGTAAGCTACGGCGCGCTTCGGGGTGCCGGCGATACCGTATGGCCCTTATGGAATGTGAGTGTCATGCACTGGGCCATCGGTATTCCCATGGTGTACATATTCACCATTTCCATGGGAATGGGCGCATTCGGCAACTGGCTGGGAATGGCCATCATGATGTTCGGTCAGGCGTCTTTCATGCTCTTTCGCGTAAAAAGCGGCAAATGGAAAAACATCGTCCTGGTGCAGAAAACCGCTCGATGAACACATTTCGATTCCAAAAGACACCTGCCATGCGGCGCTACTTCTTATTCTTTATCTCAACCTGTAGCTCGCCCCCAACGGGAATCGCCTTTCTTCCCCAAAATCGGTCCTTCAAAATGACACCATTCCCATCATCGAAAACTGCAGAAAATCGTCATCATCTGATTTCAATCCTGGGTAAATGTCGAACGGAAATGCGATTCCGATGGGGCCTAAAACACAATCCAGCTGGAAACGAATGCCCACATGAACGTTGCTGTGAAATTGAATCTGAACAGGCATTCCAATAGCGAACCCAACGGATGGGGCCAGAAGATACATTGGACTCGCTGCTTTGAGTTGAGGCGTAACATTTAACCATTCGCGAAAATCAGACTCCAAAGAGAGCCCGTAAAACAGCCAATGGGGATGTGCAAACTCAACACCTACTTGCGAAATGAATCGATTGTTTCTGTGGTATCTGCCACCTATCCCCACAAACATTCCTCCGTTTAGACGCCATGGACGATAAAATCGAAATACAACGCCGTTTGGAATTTCATCTTTCATCGTACCCTCATATCGCCAAACTGCGACATTTTGTCCCCCACTGGAGTGATCTGTCCAACCATCCTGGGAATAGGGTTTTTGCATTCGGTTCTCTGCAACACGATCTATTTCCCAAAATCGAAGGAACTCACCAGATAATGATTCTGGGTAGGAAACAATAATCTCTATACGATGAACCTTCGCCCACGTTTTAATTGGAGAAATTAAATAGACGAACTGAAACGGCTCTTTCGGAGAATCATCACCAAACGCCAAATGTCGAGTGTACGCCGCATTCGAAACCATTTCGCTGACGCCCCAAGGTCGATCGAACGCAGGAACCATTTTACCGGTTACCAACAACATGTTTCTTTCCCACGGAGAGAAAGACGCTTCAAACGCCGGCATTTGTCCCAGTTTCTCCGTATAAAAATTTTCTACATACGGCTGCGATCCGTCTTCTCCTCCTCGGCGTTTTATATGCCTGTACCAAAACAACAGTGATTCCAGAGAGTCTGGTTGCTCTCCGACATGAGAGGCATTGACAACGGCACTGTCGACAGCTTCGAATTCTTTCCTCGTTAGCCGCCGCGTCTGTTTTTCACCAGCAAAATATACCGCAACGTCTTTATAATCTTCTCCGTAAAACGCGCCAACTACCACCTGCTGCACATCGGTGGGATTAACAAGATAGTAGCGGGCGTCAAACGCGCACACGAGCTCCGAGCGAACGAAACGGCAATCGATTCGAAGCTCCTCTTTTTCAACCTCAATCGGATTCTGATTTCCGTAGGTGGGACTCACAATGCCGGAATTTCCTTTAAAGACGCCCCCGATATTGGCCCTTCCGGCCGACGGGATACAAAAGAAAAAAAAAAGAACAACAAACAATGAATGATTTACGTACCGTGGGAAAGAACAAAGCATCTGTTTCAGTTGCGTCAACCTCAGCACTGGAGCCGAAGAATCCCTGTTGAACGTTTCTCATGAAGAAACATTAACGCTTCGAAAAAAATTTGCATCAAAAACCATATCAGCACTCCAACGTTACTGCCTGCAGTCTGCGGTATCCCAGGTGCAGGTACCGCCACAATCACACCAGCTGTCCGATGCCCAGTCGCAGGGATCATTCGTTTGACAACACACGTCCTCATCCGATCCCATTTCATATCCGACGCAGTATTCCCCGTTTCCGGCAACATCAAAACAGGCGTCTGCGCAGGCCAACCAGGCATCACAAGTCGCCCGTTCATCGCAGGCATTTATACAAAACGCCTCTGCCCCGGTGACATCGTCGACGCATTCAGAAGTACAAGTTGTCATATCTGAATAGATTTCACACTCAATTGCTTTGATACACGGCTCCATACAATCCGCAATCGAAGCCGATTCGGTGTCCACGTCGCTGTCGGCATCGCTGTCCGCGTCCCCCTGCGCTGGTATGGTTGTGTCAGAGTCTCCTCGCGCATCACCACTATCACGCTCCGATGAACCCGTATCGGAATCGGCCTCTCCCTGGTTGTTGGGTTCATCGCGACTGTCCGTCCCACTGTCGGTTTCCTCAGACGCGTCATCGCTCGTGCGTTTATCGCACGATGCACCGAAAGCCGAAAAACAAAGAACCAATATCAAATAAATAAACAGAAACTTCATTGCCCAAACTCCTGTGAAAGGTCGTACACAACGACCCCGTAACCTTGCGAAACCGAAACGCTATCGTGCATGAAAGATATTGCCCGGCAACTGCGTGACATTTTATTTATACGCTATATTATCACATTCCGATAAGAAAGAACAAAATACTTATGCATGTTGCGTTGCGCGCAAACCGATGGTGATTTTGCGTTTCACTGTTTCTTGAAAATATCGGTCTGCACGTTACAATGCTACACCACGTTAAAATCAATCCAGGGAGGTACTGACGAAAATGAAAGTATTTCGTTTATTCCTTTTGGTGTTTTTGCTGACGTCACTGTGCGGCAGTTTCGGCTGCGGCGGAAGTACATCGGTCGAAACCGAAACGGCTTCCGCGCCCCAAAACGACACGCCCGGGCAAGACGTGGAAGCCTCGGCGGCTTCCGACACCGCTGCAATCCCCCCTTCGAACGATGCTTCGACCGGAGAGACCGGCGTAGATGCAGAGGAAACGCCTCCTCCCTCTGATACGGCCGCTATCGAGGAAGACACCCAACCGTCTCCGGAAGCGACAACCTCTCAGCCGCCTACCGAAACCACTAAGGCGCCCCCAAAAAACCCGAAGAAACAAACCGCGACGAGCAAAAAGGCGATTGCGCCGCCTCCGCGTGCAGCCTTTCCGGGTCATGGGTCGTACACTTTTCTGGCTAAAAACGGAAACGTCTCGTTCTCTCACAGTAAACACAAAGCCGTGACAACATGCGTGAAGTGTCACCACAACAAAGAAAAGGGCGAAATGCCGCCGGCTTGTCGCAGTTGCCACGGAAAAGGAAAAGGCGCGGCGTTCAAAGACGTCTCACACAAACTGTGCAAAAACTGCCATCAGCAAAAAGACATGAGCACCGGTTGCACATCGTGCCACCAGAAATAGCAGGGTTGAGGAGCATCAGAAAACAGAGGAAAGAAGCCTGGCGGGCGAACGGTTCTTTATTCCGGGGAATATCGTGGAATCTGAGGGAGGTGATTGAAATGGCTGTCCCCGCTGGCGAGAATCAAGTTGTGTTGAACACATAGTGCGGCAATCCACACATCATTCGAGGGAATCGGCGTTCCCTGCTGCCGCAATTGACGAAATAAATTTGCGTAATGATGCGTCGTTCCCTCATCTGGATATGAAACAAACACGCGGCTCCGGTTCAGAAACCTTGTAAACACCTCGTTATTTTTGGCTGAACGAGTACCGCAGGAAAACCCGGCGCGCAGCTCTGCGACAACAATGAATGGCAGCACAATCTGATGCGCCTGTTGGGCTGCAGCGACCGCTGTTTCCTTTCCTCGAACGAAGGAAACGTAGAAATTGGTGTCAAAGGCAACTCTCATTTCCACAAGTCCTTATCCACCGTATCGAAAGCTGCAATCACATCGTTGAAAGCATCGTCTTCAACCCAGCTTCCCGACAAATCATCCAAATCATGAAACCGAACATTTTCATCGCTAATTCCCAACCCTTTTGCCAACGCGGACAGCAACTGCGCATTTAAACTTTTTTTGTACTCCTGCGCCTGCTCTCTGGCCACATTATCCATCTTCTTTGAAATACCACGAATCGTGTATTGCATTGTTTTCATGCATACAATGTATGCATGTAACGCATGCATGTCAACGTCAATGACAACTCCAAGAACCCACCCCACTCAAGTGGAATTATTCCATAGAGCAATTTTTCTATCGATCAAACGCCAGCTGCAGCATGAAACGTTTGGCGTCGGTCCAGGCGCCGGGATATTCTTCGGGCCACAGGCCGTCGCGCCTGGAACCGTCAATGTCTGCTTCGGTTCCCTGCGCGATAATAAATTCACCGTTCAGCATCAAACGCACATATTTACCGATATGAACATTCACACCGGGCACAATCTGCCACATCCGGGTTCTCCACCCGCTCAAATCCGTATTCAGAAACGACAACACATCTGCGCGCACCCCAGGCTCCAACCATATTGAAACACCCTTTTTCACCTTCTTCTTGTACGAAATTTCAAGCGCCCCGCTCCACAGATATCGGTATTTGAAAAACCACCAGTTTCGACCGAACATTCCTTCCGCTGCAATGCGCCATTTTTTCGGTGTTACTTTCACATCCAACCCCGACATCCACCACCACCTGGCCATCCAGTCATACTCCTGCTGAAAATCCAACGCGCTGTAACCATTCGGATATTCGTCTTCCTGCACCATATCGAAGTTATCTTGATTCATATATCCAATCAAATCCTGGCGTTCGATAAATTTAAACGAACCATTGGCCCCGATGTCCAACCATTTAACCGGTTCCAATTCCAACCGCGCAACCACATCTTTGCTGCCTGCGAAGCCCAACTCATTGGCGTTCATGCCCATTCCGTTGAACACACCCAACGCGTAATCCAACTTTATCGATTCCACCAACCGTCCCTCCAGCATGGCACCGATGTCCCGACCGCCGTACAAGAGGTGGTCGATGATATAATCATTGCTGATTCCCCTTTCCACAAACGGATGAGCACTCCAGGAGGTGAGCGCCATGCCACTGAACGGCTTTTTGAATTGCCCCACACGCAGACCCAGCCATCGAACCGGCTGCACCCGAATGTACAGGTCGCGCAAAATGGAATCGTCGGTATTGCCGCGGAACAGTTCCTTGGCTTCCACCTTCACCACCGCCTCTACCGCATCTCCCTGCTCCCATGAAAACTTAATACGTGCGCGATTCACCAGGAACTCATTTGTCGGCTCATACATATCGTCCTGCAATTGCCAAAGTGCCGCCAACTGAGCCCGCAGTTTCAAATCAGGCTTCTTTTTAATGCTGTGTAAAAAACCGCGATCGCGTTCATCTGCATTCCCGTCATCTGATTTTGCATCGACCGAAACAGAAGCTGTATCCGTTTGAGTTTCCGAAGAACCCGGTCCCGTCATCTCAGCAGTTCCAGCACGAACCTGCAATGCGCTGTTTTCTGCACCCGCATCCTGGGGTTGCGTATCCTGCGTATCGGCGGTATCTTCGTCTTGATTCGTATTCCCGGTGTCCGAGTCCGCATCTGATGGCGCCCCTTCTTCGGTTGAGCCTTCCGAAACCGTATCGGCATCGTCCTGCGCCCAAGTGTTGTGCACAGCGGCGACCATACAACACACAATTACCCAAATCATCCACGTCGCTTGAGTTCTACTTGTCATTCATATCACCTACTTCCCTTCCAACGCCGCTTCGACCACCGCGTGCCTTGCATGTACATGGGGAATCAACGCCCCGTCTCCTTCTGTCAATGACTCTACAAAATCCTCACATCCCGAACTCGTGCAGGTGGTGCTGGTCGACCGCTCTTCAGCAATCGGACCGACAATATACGGTGCAATCAGGTCGTGATATCGCTCCATCATCGAAATCACAAAGTCCGCATTAAAAGGCCCGTCCACTGTTTGGTCCACTTCCTGCCAATATTGCCACAGGTACACGCTGTCGCCCAAAATGTTCTGAATCAGCGGCCAGTAGGTATCTACTGTTCTATTTCTGTCCGGATTCACGATATAGTAATACGTGATTCCGTCCAAATCCAAGCAGCTCGCATCCTGTCGGTTGTACATGGTCTCCCCCAAATCCCACGGGAACCAGGTGATACGACCGTGATCATTGGGGTTGGCGTAAATATAATAATTATGATGCATGCAACCGTAGCTGTCCCAATTCATGATGACCCGACTGACCGCTAGATAGCGAATAAAAGAATCCACATCGAACACTTCTTCCAGTTCCGTTCGCCACTGCGCCGCATCCGTTTGTTCCGCATGGAGTCGCTGTATCGCCTGCATCACATCGGACCAATCCGACGTGTCCTCATTTGTACTTTTTACAAAATGCGATTCGATGTCGTCTTCCCACCAATTGCTGTTTTCGGTCTCCACCTCTTCGTCCGGACTTCTCCAACGCGCCGCATCTCCCCAGGGTTTGTATAGATTGCCTTTTGTCCCGTTATAGTCACCGAATTGAGTTTCCAGCATTTTATCTGCGGCATCTTCAAGCATGGTATACAACCCCATATATTCCCTACCTTCTCCATGGTCTATATATACCGCCGCAAAAACGCTGCGAACCACCGGCAGCCCTGCTGCGCGGTAGATTTCACCGGCGACCTTATCGCGAATAAAAGACGGGTCGTTGTAATTGTTCGAGAATATAAGCCGTTTGAAACCGAAAAAGCGCTGATTGTCCGTACTTGGTTTCGACTCCTCGTACGCATCAAACGATAAAATAAAAGAGAGCTTGTCGGTCGGCTTCTGCCACGCTGCGAACAAAGACGAATGCCCTTTATACCGCATTCCCACATCTGTCCACCGATACCCATCATATCCGATCTCCACAGGTACCGTAATCGGATTGTCAATACCGTCCAGGTCCGCCGGTCGATTCGCCGTAAACACCATGTAGTCGAGGTTGTCGCGCATCGCCTGATACATCTCGGGGCTTACCGTAATATCGATTTCGTGTACCTGTTCTTCGTCGAACACCTTCTGGTAGTCGGGAAGCACACCGCGGCAGTGACTTTGCACTGACCAGAAATCGGGACGCTCAATATCGTGAGAATCTCCATCGCACGAAATCGACCCATCCCGCTCGCAACCGGCGAAGACAAGCGTCAATAAAACCGCCCCATGTAAAAAAACAATATAATTTCTCATTTTCAGAATGTTACCCATGACCTGTTCCTTTAAATTGCCGTATAGTCGGGCAAACGTGAAATTTCATCACTTCGCGCAAATCAGCACAGCACATTGTGTGAAATCACCCTGCAACGATGGGCTACCAGCATTTCCAAGGTTGTTCGGCGAAAACGAAATTTCACTGCGGTATTCAAACCCTTCACATAAACTTCATGGAAAAGTTACAAAGCCGCCTAAAACAAAAAAATAAGGATATTGAATCGACAAAAACGGGAAATGTTTTATTGCGATTGCCCCATATCATACAAGCGGGCAGTTCTAAGCAATGCGGCTCGGGGCCTCAAGCTATTGCCAATCGCATGATCCCCCGGCACAGACAAAAGAATCGCCGTTGGGACACGCCACCGGTGCTTCGCCGTCCGGACAATGAATTGCGCAGCCATAACAATTCACCTTACAGCTACCGCTGCACTCAATCTCGCAGGAACCGAAATTACTGCAGCTGGCCACACTTCCCGGGCCGATAAAGCCGTAACAGCTGCCTACAGAGTGACATGACAGACGACAGTCCTCGTCGCACTCGTGCGCGCACGTACTGGCATCTGAACACTCCACGCTGCAACCGTCATCACAATGGGTTTCGCATATGTCCGCAGAGCCGCAGTCCATCACACAACCATCCACATCACCGCAATCCATAGGGCAATCCGTGCGGCCGCCGCAACCACAGAATCCATCATGACAGAAAGGCGAGTCCTCATGACAGCCGAACAGTACCAGTAGAAGCGTAACCATACCGATGTATTTGCTCATGAACACGTCATATCACGCACGTATCATCCCAGCAAGCAGATTGACCATCTCATAAACAGCGGTTTCAGTTTGTACAACACGTTTAAAAATTTTGGGAGAGAATAATCAGGGAAGAACACAAGCTGTAGAAATTACCACCACATGGAAGCGCCGAGCGAAATCACGTGCTCATCGCATTTCATTGGGCCATTGGGCCCGTCCACGTTCCACGGGTAACCGGACATTACATTTTCGCCCAAGTCGTAGTAAGTGTATTGAACGTTAATGGTCTCGTGGGTAACAAACTTGCTTCTGAACAACATGCGACCACTGTACTGCACGAAACTAACCGTATTGTCATCCATGTCTGGATTTACTATGTCAACTCGTCCGCCTAAACCGAACCAGGGCATCGGTGTCCAGAGAACATCGCCGCCGTATTTCAGCTTGGTGGTCGCTGCAGTAAACAGCGGGCTGTCGGAATTAACAAAGTTCAACATACCGAACGCCTTGATAACAACGTCTTTATCCTGCCCCCAGAACGCTTTGGGATGCCACAGAAACTTCGCAACGCTGAACTCATACTCGAAAACGATCGTATCGATGGTGCCCGTGTTGTCTCCCATATTGGTTGCTGTCATATGAGAACCACCGCCGGTGGGGCTGATGGTGCTCGGCTTGAAATAGTTCTGGTTCCATGCCCAACCACCGGCCGAATGCAACGCCTCAAGTGCACCGCCCAAACGAAGCGGGTTTTTCAAATCGATGTGTGAATAACCGAGATAGCCGTTGCCAAAGAAGAAATCGCGCAACCGAACATCAACACCCATGTTCATCAGGTGCGCATTTTTGGCGCTTCCGAAATCTTCGTTGAAGGAATCAGAGTCCTTGCTGAAAGAGTGCATGAAGTGTCCACCGATAAACAGTTTATCATCATAAGTCACACCGATGTGCTCGTGATGCAGCAGCGTATCGCCCTGTTCCCAGTCACTGCCACCGTAGGGTGTCCACTGCTGGCCGCCCAACGGATTGGGAACAACCTGGTCGTTGTTGGCGGAGTTGGTAACAGTCTCGCCGTCCATATCCACCAGTTCATACTGAGCAAACGGAGCCACTTCCACTTTGCCACCGAAACCCTGCTCCAGATGGAGGGTCAGTTTGGGCGCAATGTCAAAATAAACGCGCATATGTTCACCGGCGGTTTTGGTCGCGCCGAACAAATACGTATCGTAAGAACCGGCATCATAGCGACCGGCCATACCGTACCGAGCGGAGAAAACCCCCACGTTGGCTACCAGACCACCGCGATCTGCGAAAATCCCGGGGAAGTTCATGCTGACAAAACCCTCGGTAATGCCCAGCTGAGAAGCCAGTTTTTTGTACCCGCCGGTTGTCATGTTGTATGTTGCGAGTGCCACGTTACCGGATACCTTGCGATTGCCGTAGGTGAACTTGATTTCCGCCCAGGGGCCGCCATGGGTATTGGTATAACGCCAATCCAGATAACTGGTATCGGGAATTACCGGCAAAGAATGAATTTTGGTTCCGGACAGGCCATCGCCTTCGAGCGTTTCATTTGAGCCGATACCAAAATTGAACGGGGCTCTGAAATAACCGGTGTAATAAAAGTTGTTTCTCTCATCAGCGTCACCACCACCGCCATCGAGTGCGATGGGGTTGACACCGTACGTTTTAACAGCCAACTCACTGGGGTCCTGACCAAGACCGGGAGCCACTTTGGAACGAGGCGCCACAAAATTCGGATTAAAATCGTCCTGGGCGGTTACCATTGGCGACGCCAGGAAGCACGAAGCCAACAAACTTAAAATGAACAGTTTTTTTGTCATAGTTTACCTCTATACAAGAAAGTAGAAATCAAAGCCGTTGATCTCTTGCTTCTAATTAGCTTTCTGTAGATTCTGAATTTTCGGATTCTGCGTCATCAGAAGCAGCTCCTGCATCGTCAGAAGCACTCTCGTCTGTAGCGGCTTCATCGGCGGCAGGTGCAGGTTCTTCACTGGGTGCGGGTTCTTCGCTAGCGGCAGGTGCGGGAGCCGGCTCAGATGTTTTCTCTTCACGCGGGGTCAGGAATTCCTCGTTGCACGCGCCGATGAAACGAACATCGTCAATCAGAAAATCGTACTTGATGTTAGGAATGGTGGTTTGCCAGGCAAACGCAATCAGAGAGCTGGAATCGATCGAATCGGGACGAGGCATACCCCATCCGGAACGCTGTTCCATCTCGTCGAAATAAATTACATAACGAACCCACTCATCGGTCAATTTCACCGGCGTTCCGAAGTGGTTGTGACACTCTGTGCAGATTTTGCCGGCCGGATCTGTATTCACATCTGCAACGTTGAAGCGAACCACGCCGACGGCGTCTTTGCTGCCGCGTTTTGCGAGGAAGGTTACACCGGTGTATTTCGATGCATCGTAGGTCGCCCCTTCAGCGGGAGACAGGTTGAAACCGAGACCCGCGTAAATGTCGCCGCCGGATTTGGCAGTGGTTCCACGGAAACGCGCCGCATACTTGCTGCCGCCCACCCCGCCGGGGTACACTCGAAAATCGCCATCAGGGAATTCAATCTCTGTTCCAAGACCATCTTTATAGGAATAAATCCAGCCGCCGCGACCTTCTTGTTCCGTAATCTTGTTGTTGCTGTCTTCAAAGTCATCGATTGTGGCCTTCATCTCGCAGCTCGACAGCGTGGGAGCGTCTCCGTTAGTAGCCTCTTGCTCGCTGAAATATCCACCACAACCAACAAGCAGACTACTGCCCAATAATGCGATAATTACTTTTGAGAGTGTCTTCATTTTACTGTCCGATTCCCTTTACTTTTTGAAAATGTTGATGATTTTTTTCTTTTTTATACGACAATGTTTATAAATTCAACAGCAATATCTCCTACTTTAAAAAGCCGCTGGATAAAGGCGGTTGTATGAGCGCTGTTGTACCTATTATTATGGTGATCTCCCAAAATAAATAGGCTCAAAAAAAGATCCCGCGACTTCGTCGTTTCCTCTCTATCTTGCTGTTTTTCCAAACAAAATATAATTTTTCACACTGATTTCGATTTTCCCTCCGATAAATCCTCCAATAACGCTCGAAAAGCAAAACAACTCGGCATTTGCGCTGTGCTCGCCTTCTTGCTTGACACCGATATCCGGGTTGACTACACATGAAAATCTATTTGCTTTCACTGACTTCCAAGCGAACCGGAAAGGAACATCCCAACGTGAGCCGAACCAAAACCATTGCCATCATTCCCGCGCGCGGAGGCTCCAAGGGGATTCCAAGAAAAAACGTGCGTTTTTTACAGGGAAAACCGCTGATTTCCTACACTATTCGAACGGCCTTGAAATGCCGCAATATAGACACGGTTATTGTGTCCACAGACGATGAAGAAATCGCCCATATAGCCGAAGTGACCGGATGCGAAGTGGTGATGCGGCCGCCCCATCTGGCGGACGATCACATACCGCTGGACCCTGTGATCCACCATGCGATCTCTGTAATTGAATCTGAAAAAAATGAAACTTTCGATGTGGTGGTCACCCTGCAACCGACCAGCCCCTTGCTCTCGCAGTCATCTGTCGATAAAGCACTCGACAAGTTCACCACCGGCAATGCGGACACCATCATCTCGGTAGTAGACGACCGGCACCTCTCCTGGACGAAAGTGGACGGGAAATACGTGCCCCTGTATGAAAAACGAGTCAACCGCCAATTCCTTCCCGCCAATTTTCGCGAAACCGGCGGATTTGTTATCACCCGGCGTCGCTTTGTGACCGACGAAAGCCGATTCGGGCCGGACATCGATTTATTCGAATTGCCGCACACGGAATCAATCGACATCGACAGCTATATGGATTGGTGGCTGGCTGACAAATTACTCGAACGCAAACGCATTCTCATTCGAACGGATGGATATAGAGAAATCGGCATGGGCCACGTGTACAGAACCCTGATGCTGGCAGCAAAACTGATCGACCATGAACTGCTGTTTGTCACGCAAAAAAACCATGCGCTCGGCACCGACAAAATTCGGGATAGTCACTTCAAAGTGACCACTTTTGAAACCGATGACGAACTAAACCGTATTCTCGACCAATTCTCCCCCCATATCGTTATTAACGACATACTCGATACGGATAAAGAATACATTAATAGTTTAAAACAGAGGGGCCTCTTCGTTGTAAATTTTGAAGATTTGGGTCCCGGCTCCGATGAAGCGCATGTGGTCATCAATGCGCTGTACGAAACCGTTCCCGGCAAGTCGAATTATTTCTTTGGAAAAAATTACTATTGCCTCCGGGACGAATTTTTTCTGCTCCACCCCAAACCGATTGTCGAAAAGGTTGAAGACATTCTCATTACTTTCGGCGGGACCGACTCACACGACTACGCGCCCAGGGTGCTCTCCATTCTAGACAAAATGAATCTGAAAGATATTCAAGTGACTGTTGTCACCGGGTTGGGGGTTCGCAATATCGATGCACTGAAAGCGCATGCGGCGAAATTGTCGCTCCCTGTTCGCATTTTACGCGATATCCGCACTATCAGTAAATTCATGAATGAAGCCGATATTATCTTTACCTCCGCGGGACGAACCGTTTACGAGGCCGCATCTTTGGGCACCCCCACAATGGTCATGGCGCAGAACGAAAGAGAGATGACCCACACGTTCGCCTGCGAAGAGAACGGAATTGTCCACCTGGGACTCGGCTACGAACTTTCGGACAGTCGTATCGAAGAAGAACTGCTGCGCATGATAAACGACGTTGCGTTTCGCCGAGAAATGCAGAAAAGAATGCTTGGGCAAAACCTGAAAGAGGGAATGGACAACGTACTGAAACTCATCTTTGAAACCTTCGAAGAATATCAGAAACGAGACGGGAATGGAACTCACTGAACAAATCAAAGCCGCATCAAAAGCCTTCATCATTGCCGAAGTAGGTGTCAACTACTACGACATTGCCGAATGCCGAAGCATCACACCTATGGAAGCCGCATGCCTCATGATTGATGAAGCGGTCGATGCCGGAGTGGACGCTGTGAAGTTTCAGACCTACAAAGCCGAAAAAATCGTATCGGTTCACTCGCCGGCCTATTGGGACACCACCGAGGAACCGACCCAGTCGCAATTTGAACTGTTTAAAAAATTCGATCATTTCGGAGAGGCCGAATATCGACAACTGGCTGCCCATTGTGAAAAAAGGAACACCATATTTTTATCGACCCCTTTTGATTTTGAAGCTGCTGATTATTTGAACGAGCTGATGCCGCTTTATAAGATTTCCTCGTCTGATCTCACGAATCTGCCGTTCATTACGCACATGGCCCAAAAGGGCAAACCCATCTTTCTTTCCACCGGCGCCGCCACCGTCAGCGAAATTGATGCGGCTGTACAAACGGTACTCGACACCGGCAACAACGACATTTGCCTGATGCATTGCGTCCTTGATTATCCGACCGACTACAAAGACGCCAATCTGAATATGCTACAGCATCTGGCGCAAATCTATCCCGGTATGTTGCTCGGTTTTTCGGATCACACCCGGCCGGACCCTACGATGATGGCCATGAGCGCCGCATACATGCTGGGGGCCAAAGTTATTGAAAAACATTTTACGCTCGACAAGTCCCTGAAGGGCAATGACCATTACCACGGAATGGATCCCGTTGATTTGGCACGTCTGGTGGCCAACATAAAAATGATTGAAACAGTCAAAGGACAATTCATCAAGGCGCCGCTGCCTTGTGAGATGTCCGCACGCAAACAGGCCCGACGATCTCTGGTGACCAGGCATGCGCTTAGCAACGGCGATACTATCACGAGTGATAATATATCTTTCAAACGACCCGGTACCGGCATCTCTCCTGCGGACTTCCACAAGGTGAACGGGCTTAAGATTCGAAAAGACGTTGCAGCCGACCACATCATCACATGGGAAGATCTGGCCTGAAGGGATTTGTCGTGTACACGCTACTGACCGGTGCCAAAATCAATATGGGTGATTACCTGATCACCGAACGGTGCAGACAGCTCCTACGTGCTCATTTGCCGAACGAAGAACAACTGGTGCTGCCCCACTGGAAACCGCTCAGCGACCATCTGGAACAGGTGAACGCGAGCAAGGCAGTTATCATTATGGGAGGTCCTGGGTTCCAACCGGGATTCTATCCGCGCGTGTACAAGCTGCACACTGATATGAACGCCATTAAAGTTCCAATCGTCCCCCTCGGTCTCGGGTGGAAAGGGGTTCCCGGTGACTGGGAAACATTGAATCGCTATCGTTTCACCCCAGAATCCAAACGCGTCCTGGAGCGCATCAGTGCCGAAACCAGGTACTTGGGATGTCGCGACTACATGACCGTCGAAGCGCTCAAGCGAAATGGTATCAACAATCCGCTGATGACAGGATGTCCGGTATGGTATCGCCTCGATGCGCTTGGAAAACCTTTCGAACGTCCCAGGCAATTGTCACGTATCGTCGTTACGCCGGCGCAACGTCCCGTGTACCAGCGACAGAGCAAATCTCTGCTGCAACAAATTCATCAGGCGTTCCCGAAGGCTGAAAAATACTGTTCTTTTAATCGCGGCATCACCCAGGAACACCCCCTGCTTGGAACCGCGGAGAAAAAAAACAATCAGCAGATTGCCGACTACGCCGCTTCACTGGGGTATCAAGTGAAAGATACATCCGGCGATCTGAAACATATTGACTTTTACGATTCCTGCGATGTCCATGTAGGGTATCGCGTGCATTCCCATCTATACTTCATCAGTTCCAGAAAACCGTCTATTCTGCTGCACGAAGACGGACGCGGACGGGGTGCCTCTGAGGCGCTCAATCTTTTGGGCGTTGACGCATTTGTGCCCGGTCGTCGTTTTGTTAAAAAGCTTCAACCCGCGCCGGATGCTGTGGACCGCACTCTTTCGCTGCTTCAGGCGGAGTTGGAAAACGGATTCAATCGTTTCGCCGGCCTGCATCTCGTTCTGGATGAACAATACAAAGTGATGACCCACTTTATTGATACGCTACCCGGAAACAATGGTGCGTAATGTCGGGTTTTAAAAAATGGCTCATTCGACGCGTAGGCAAAGAGAACCTGGAGTTTCTCACTCACACGCGCAACTACCTGTCAGCCACTGTTATTCAAAGCATTTTGATGGCGCTTGCCATTCCCGTCATTACCCAACTGCTGTTACCCGAAGAGTATGGCGTCCTGTCGGTGTTCGTGTCGCTCTATACCTTGCTTTCCATCGCGTTCAGTCTTAATCTGCGCGCCGGTATAGTTCGTTACTATCTGGATTTCTCAGATGATTTCGACAAAGCCTTAGGGGCCAACCTTCTTTTTGCCGGGCTTTCGACGCTGCTGATTGGGGGTGTTGCCTTTATTTTTGCTGCGCCGCTGGCAAAATGGATTGGTATCTCTATTCACGTATATCAATACGCAATTGTTACGGCGGCATTCTCCGGTATACTTGAAATCTATCTATCTTATCTTCGCGGCAGTAAGCAAAGCAAGCACTTCTCGCTCATTTCCGTGCTGCGAACCGCGCTGATTTTAGGAGGCGCGGTCATACTCATTTTTCAAATGGAAGACCACAAATATCTGGGCAAAGTGTACGCAGAAGCAATAGTGGTCGGCGCCTTCAGCGTTTATGCCTTATTTTCCATGGCTCGGCTAAGTCGCTTTTCCACTGAAACTAAATACATTCGATACACTTGTCGATTCTCGCTCCCGCTTATCCCCCATGCGATTTCAAGATACATCCTTGGCTACTTCGACCGAATCATCATTCTTCAGCTTACCACCAAAGCGGCCACAGGATTGTATTCACTGGTATACGACATTGCCATGGCGATGGATGTTATCGTGATGGCGACCATTAAAGCGTGGCAACCCATCTTTTTTGAAGAATACGGCAAAGGGAACATTAAAAAAATCGAACGTATGGCCGTCGTCTATTCGGGATACATGTATTTTGCGGCAGCGGCGATTATTTGCTTCGGCGCAGACCTGGCGCGCCTTTTTGTTCCGTCCAGCTATTTTCCCGGGCTGACATTGTTACCGACATTGGTCATCGGATATGTGTTTGTCTTTCTGTACACCCTGTTTTTTCAATACGCCTCATATAACAAAAAAACCGAACTAATTTCCATTAGCACCCTCCTTGCCGGGGCCGCCAACATCGGATTAAACTATTGGTTCATCCCGATTTACGGATACCAAGCCGCTGCATATACAACCACCGCGTCGTTCGGACTGCTGTTTATATTTCACTATGTCAATACCCGTTTTGTGCTCAAAGCCAAGGTGATCCGACTGGTTGCTCTGCTTCCTAATTTTCTGTTGGTTTTTGTAGTGGGCGCTTTTGTCCTTTTGGGTGAAAGTTTCGAACTAGACAAATGGATATGGCGTGCGATCAAACTGATTGTTGTGGCATTGAACTTCTACTATTTTGTCATTATTGTCGCCCAGGGAAAAAAAACCGATGAGTGATTCTTCCAACAAAGACAGTATTAAAACCGTTTGCGAAAAAATATGGTCGTTGGAATCCAGTCGCGACCTTTTTAATCTGCGCATTCAAAATGTACCCATCTGGCCACTCATTCGAATGTCCATGTACTACCGCATTTGTACCCAAACCGGCATTTTTTCCACACCGCACAGCGAACGCGTCACAGTCAGGGATGCACTTGCCTTTGCCCAAAACAGCATTCGCGCACCGTTTCGCCCGGCACATCGAAACACGGCCCAAAAAAAATATCTGGTATTTGATCACCCTCGCAAAGTTCGCGTAAACGACGAATACCAAGACATCTACACATCTGCATTACTTCAAACCCTTCCCGCCGAAGAGACCGAAGTATATGAGAACTGGTACAGTGGCCATCATCTGATGCCGAACACGGGCAATCGCAACGTTTTGGACGACTTAGCGGTAGGCGCCGCTTTTGCCCAGCTCCGTCCTGTGCGATTCACGCCCGAAGAGCGCCAACGTATTTCAACTATCGAAAACGACTTGAAAGAGGCATTCGGGCAATCATTTCCACTCAAAAAAAAGATCGCCCGGGAAATTCGTCACCATAAATTTTGTGTTCGCTATTTCACACGGCTTCTCACGAAAAAAAAACCCGAGCGAATTTTTCTAGTGGTCTCTTATTCCTGGTATAAGCGGGCTCTGATTACCGCTGCAAAAAAACTCGGAATCGAATCTGTGGAGCTGCAACACGGTACGTTCAGCCCGTACCACCTCGGATACAATTTCCCCCAAGCGTCTTTAACCGTGGAATGTTTTCCCAATCGGTTTTTCTCATTCGGCGACTACTGGAACAGGTTGGCCCGGCTTCCGATCTCTGCCGACAAAATTACCACATTCGGTTTTGCACACTTTCACACACAACTCGCAAATCTGCCCAAAACTGAACGAGATGGCAAACGCATTCTCTTCATCTCCCAGGGCGTTATCGGAAAGCAGTTGGCCAAACTGTGTGGGGCATTAGCACTGGCGCTTCCCGATTATCGTATCGCGTACAAGCTCCACCCCGGAGAATACACTCTCTGGAAAACGGACTATCCAGCGCTGGTGGAAGCATCGAAGCAACCGAATATTGAAATAGTCGACAACAACAATTCCGGTCTATATGAAGAGTTCGCTCGCGCTACCTACATGATCGGTGTATTTTCCACCGCAATTTACGAGGGTCTCGCTCTTGGTTGTAAAACCTTCGTAGTCGACCTCCCCGGCGTGGAATACATGGATGGACTTGTAGAAAACAAAATGGTTATCAAGGTGCAATCCGCCGAAAATATTGTTGACCATATACAACAAAATACACCGCTGAAATCCTTTGACGCGGAATATATTTTCAAGAAGGTATCGTCGCAGTAGAGCAGAAAATCTCGGCCTCCGCACTCGTCAATCAGACAACTTTACAGAACGTATTTTTTTCCCTGCTCAAGCGTTTTTATAACCGATGATGCTTTGTCGAAATCATCGGGATAATGAATCAATCTCATTTTTTTTCGCAGTGCGTCAGGTAGGGCGGCCAGCTTTTCATATGGTGTGTGAGAAGCCACATTGGTTTCGTGAACGAAAAAGTCAGCAACAGCAAGCCAGTCCAACAATGCGGGATTGAACGAAGTATCGGCGCTGTACCCAAATACCCGATCACCCGCTGAAATACGCAGTGCATACGTAGGAATATGATGCTCGGTTTTGCGGCATTCGATTGTAAACGGACCGAACTGTTTGGGCTGGTTTTCCTGCAGCATCATGGGCACAAAAAAATCCTGAAAGGTTCTCTGTTCATCCGGCGGGTCGCACATGGGTGCCATGGTTCCCTTCAAATGGTAAGGCCAAATATCCTGCATCACGTCATTGTGCGCCAACAAAGGCAACGGTTTCTGTGCCACATAATACGAATAGAAGCCCATTCCCTCCAGACCGCTCGCATGATCCGAGTGAAGATGAGTCATCACAATAGCGTCGAGGGATTCCACACGAATATCGCAGCCGCTGCTTATTGCAGCCTCACGCATAATTTTCCGGACAGGATGCGCACAGTCCACCAGTATCGAAGTCCCGGCGTATTCAATCCAGAAACCCGAGGAATAATACTTCTCCGAAAACGCATCACCAACCCCTGTCGGCACAACGACAAATTCAGTCGACACATCTGATATAATTGAAGTCGTTCGTTCGGCAGTGTTTCTTCCAGTATGCTCTTCACTCATGCAAACTGCTCTCCCCGCTTTGCAACGGCATCTTCTGCTTCCGCTTCAGCCGAAACCACCTGTTCCATGGGAGTTAGGGCATTTCTTTTTGCAGCGTGACGCTGTTTCGCTTTCAATAGCAGCATCGACACCCGGCTCAAAATACTCACGTCATTATCACCGCTGGTTTCGATAGAAAGAAAATTCAATTCAGGAAACATCGACAGCACTTTTGCCTGTACGCCGTCCGATACGCCGGAGGAGGGCATGCATCCGAACGGCTTACTTGAAATAAATCCGTCGATAGCATCTTCCTGGGCCAGATGAATCGCCTCGGCGATTTCAAGGTTCCCCTCACCGCCGAAAATTTCAGGATGATAATGTTTACGCGCCAACTCGGCGAGCGTATCCATGTCCATCAACTCTGTACGGGAACGATACGCAGCAGGGTTCAGTGCCGCCACGTACTTGTTGTAGAAATACGTAATCACTTTGGTGCTGGTTCGTTGCTTTTTCAACGACTTCTCGAAGAACGCGATTTCTTCCGGGTCGGAAGCGTATTTGATTCCGCGCTTTGCCTCCACGGTTCTGCGCCAGTTGTCGTACAGCGTGCGTTGCGTGAAACTACCGGGAATCACCTCGCATCCCTCATCGGTTATAAAGCGACGGAGGTGATAATTTCCATCATTGTGAGCCAGATTGGCAAAAAACTCGCCGGTCACATAAATCAGCGGTAATTGTTCGTCGCGAAGCGGAATATCTGCAAACATTTTGCCGATTTTCTTCAACATGCGGGGAAGCGTCCACAGATAGAGCCGACTCTCAAACGCTTTGCGAATCATTTTATCCGCCTTATCCAACTCGGCTTCCGCTTCTTTTCGATTCACCGCATAGGCGCGCAATGAACATTCCGCGGCGTGCATCAGATCCGCCAGAATCAACGCGATACCCATATTAATGCGAAACGGCAAATCAAACTTGAACGCATGTTGTTTCGAGCCGGGAACTTTGCCTAGGTCAGACGAGAAAATCAGCACTCTAAAATCTTTAAACCCTGCCTCATTGGCTACCTTCAGGTATTCCTGCGGATACATTCCGTACCTGCACGGACCGCACTGTCCACCGCCGCATAAAAAGATATACCGTTTCGATATCTCTTCTTTCGAGAGCCCCGTTTCTTTTTCGATTTTGAGCAGATTCCGAATCATGCTGCCGGAGGTAAAATACATGGGATTACATTCCATCCGGTTGCCGTACAGCTTGCCGTAGGTCACGTCTTCCTTTACGTGATCTCCCATATCGATGAAATTGATTTTTTTTCGATGAAAATACGCGGCCAAAAAATATGACTTTCGACGCTCCAGAAAATTAAACATCACGGTTACGTTCTTCTTGTCTTTTTTCAGCCACGGTTTGTATGTATAGCCTTCCCACTGCTCCTGATGAACAAATTTGGGAGGACGCACTGTGTTCTGTATTTTCTTTTCTGTCATTTTCAAATCACCACGGGCTATGCGCTTTTCGACGCACTCTTTACCCGTTCCTTAAGTCGTGCCTGCTCCTCTTCCAGAAAGTACTCAATCGACTGAATACGAATGCTGATAGTGGAAGCAGGTTTATTCTGATCAATATCGTGAAATAGAAAGTGAGGCGTTTCCGATGCATCTAAAATGCGATCAATATATGAATACGTTGGGGCATCGTGACCGCACTTGAAGCTGCTCATATCCACAACAGCCAGGTTCGGATGCCGGGCGGCGACCTTTGCCGCCCAGATTTTCACATTGGTATTGCGATTGAAATTCCGCTGCCACACATCTGTAATATCCTCTGCATCCATACCCAGAGAATCGTCTCCGAACAGCGGCACCAAAAACTGTTTGGAGACAGGTAACGATTCGATACACAAAACCGGAAAACCTGATGCCGCAAAATCCTGAAGAATCCCATGATTCAACCCACTATCGTGATGATACGGATGTCCGATAAACAAAATACCGATTTTATCTTCATCAACCAGCCGGTTGATAATTTCAATACCTTTGCTGCGAAGCGTTGAAAGATACTTGTCCATCGCCGAATAACCGCATTGCACCGCATATCGATTTTCGGCTTCGGTAACACCGAGAATATCTTTAAAGTACTCATACAGATTGCCGAAGGCCTCTTCCCGGCGATCCATCCGAACCAGTGGCTTCCAGTAGTCCACTTGCGAATCTGTAAAATGATTTCGCCCTTTGGTAAACGCGGCGTCCACCACCTCGGGCGTTCCCATCTGAATCACACACGCGTTGTTTCCGAGGGTATTGGTCACCACCGATTCAAGATGCGTAATCATCGGAAAACAGATATGCGTGACTTCTTTTTTCTGCATCAGGTTGTACACATGAGCAGGCGCGACTTTAGCCGGGAAACACGGGTCAATGGAGCCCCACTTGTTCCCCTTGGACCACAGCTGCTTCGACGTGACATCACTGTATACAATCTCGCCGACCCCCAGCGCACTGAAGTAGGCATAATAAAACGGTGCATAATAGAACATGTTTAAAAGCCTGGGGATTCCTACCACCATCTTCGCACGTTTCGCCAGAACATCTGCGCTGCACAACACCGGGTCATGCATGGGCGCCGGATAGGGAGAAAATACCTTCTCCTCGGCGAACGCCACCAGATTGGGGCTATCTTTCAGGGTTTCATTTCTCGCCTGCTGAGCCGCCTTCATCTCTTCCACACTTTCGGAGGCACCTTTATCACACGCATATCCCGAAATATGACGAACCTTTTTTTCGCCCGGCACCGAAATGTCGATGAACGTTCGCGTGCACTTATTCGAACAGAAACGGCACCGTGTTGTCTCATTGTTGGTAGAGATAAAGGTCACCTTCACGGCCTGTTCGATACCGATAAACCGCCGTTCCGTACCCACGGTCTGCTGCTTCGCTTCGACCGCCGCACCGATAGCGCCCGCCACGTCGGCATACTTGTGCACGCCCACCCACGCATCATTGACACGACCCTGAATAAAATCCACTTGTGCTTTTACCGCCGCCAGGTTTTTTTGAGTTCCCCCCTGCAACAGAAATCGCTTGCCGAGTCTGGGGAGGTTCGTTTCCTGTACCACGTAGTTCCAAATATTCTGAGGCAATACCAGCGCCAGACCGCACATGATTTCATCTTTGGTCCACCCCAACTGCTGAAAATTCACTTTGTCCTGTTCCATGAACACCGCGCACCCGTAATTGAACGACGGTGCCTTACGCACAGAAAAGGCCCGCTGCGCATATTGCTCAATCGGCACATCGAACTGATTGGCCATCGACTGCAGAAAATATCCGTTTCCGGCACTGCATTGGGTGTTCAGCTTGATGTCCACCACGCGCCCGTGTTTCATGAACATCACCTTGATATCCTGACCGCCCACATCACAGATAATATCCACGTCACCGTAATACTGCTTGGCCGACTTCAAATGCGCGATGGTCTCCACCACCTGGCTGTCCAACGAAAACGCCGTTTTTAAAATGGACGACGCGTACCCGGTCACTCCCGCCTTCTGAATATCAAATCGAATGCCGTGTTGTTTTTCAAAGGCCAAAATGTCTTTGAACATGGCCACCACGTCCACAATCGGATTGCCCTTGGACAGAACGTAATCTTTATAAATCAACTTCCCGTCTTCATCGACAATGGCCAACTTCGAACTGGTGGAACCGCCGTCAATTCCCAGGTATCCTTTCACCACCGCACCCTTTTTAAAACCGGGCGCAACAAACGGCGGCACCGCATACTTCGCCGCAAACGCCTCTGCTTCTTCTTCAGAATCCACCAACCCGGGCAGCACCACCCCCAACGTTTTAGAGACCGTGGTTTTCGACTCCTCAATCGATTTGGAAAGCACCGACGCCCCCAGATAAATCGGTAATTGTCGCCCGGAAGACAGCATGGAATACGACTCCCGGCCAAACCATACAGCACCCATGGCCGCAAAATACTGGGCGTCGTCGGGAACATAAATCAGTTCCTCAATGGGACGCTTCTTGGGTTCCCAGTGGTGCAGCTTCCATATTTCGGGCACTTCCGCACGCCATATATCCACAAACGCGCTGAAATACGTGTGGGGGCCGCCAAGCAGCAATACGTCATCAGACAATACATTACCGTGCAACAGCACCTCTATATTCTGCTTTACTATCGCATTGCACAGCGACACCACGATTTCGTCCTCAGCCACTCCGGCCTTCAGCAGACCTACCACATCGGTTTCGGCGAATACGCCGCATTTGGCTGCGATATGGTGAATGCTTTTTCCTTTGGCCGAAATTTTCGAAATGTCCTCCGGGCTCAGGTGCACCTTCGAAAAAATCTTGTCGAGGGTCGCACCGGTGCCGCCGGCACACTTGTCGTTCATGTATGATATCGACGACTTTCGGCCATGCCGATCCCGCTTCCAGATGATGATTTTCGAATCCTGTCCCCCAAGTTCCACCACGGACCCGGCGTTGGGGTGAAGTTTTTCAGTGGCCACGGTCACGGCGTTCACTTCCTGCACATGCACGCCGCCGATAATATCGGCAACCGTCCGTCCACCCGATCCCGTGGTGAATACGGTGACATTCTTTCCGGCAAAATCCCTCTCTATGGCATTCAAGTACTCCAATACCAGCTCCTGCTGACGCGCATTGTGTCGCTGATATTGTTTCCAGATCACTTTATTATTCTCGTCCACCACAACCGCTTTCGCTGTGGTTGACCCCACATCCAACCCCACATATATATTAGTACTGTCTGTCATTAAACTGTGCTTTCCGGTTCAAATTTGTAGAACGCTCCTGTCAGAAACTGCTTTTAAAAGAAATCTGTAACATTTTAAAAGAAAATATTGACCGAATTGTCACTATATAATCCATATTGTCCATAATCTTTAAATAATATCTACTATCAAATCGATAAGCGAAATAGAAAATCATTTGCCAGAGTCATTTTTTGGATGAAACCTAAAGGTATTGTGATACAGCGCCATTTCTCCAATCGCCTGTGCGGTTGGATATGGGAAACACAAGGAGAAGGCAATTGTATATCGAGAAGTTAATGAAAAAGGGATCCGCTTTCCTCGGTTCGAAATATCCAATCATGTGTGGGGCCATGACATGGGTCAGTGATGCAAAACTGGTCACCGCTGTCGGTAACGCCGGCGGTCTCGGCTTGCTGGCCGGAGGAAACGCACCGGTGGATGCATTTGAAGCGGAAATTCTCAAAACCAGAGAGATGTCAGATAATCCCTTCGGCGTTAATCTCATTACGGTTTCGCCCAACTACAAAAATCACCTCGATATGGTTCTGAACATGGATGTGGAAACCGTTGTGTTCGCCGGTTCCATTCCCCGTGCCAAAGAAATCGCACAGGTGAAAAAAAGGGGCGCCAAGGTGCTCTGCTTCGCCGCAACCGAAGCGCTGGCATACAAACTCATCAGCATGGGCGCTGATGCGCTTATCCTGGAAGGTTCTGAAGCGGGCGGGCATATCGGTCCGGTGGCACTCACGGTACTGTTGCAGCAGATCCTGTTTAAAGTTGATAATGTACCGATTTTCGTCGCGGGCGGCATCGCCACCGGTCGCATGATGGCGCATATGCTGACCATGGGAGCAATGGGGGTACAGCTGGGCACCCGCTTTGTAATGAGCAAGGAGTGTACCGCCCACTACAAATTTAAAGAACAGTTTATCAAGGCCAAGGCCCGCGATGCGATTGCCACTCCGGCTTTTGACAGCCGACTCCCGGTGATACCGGTTCGCGCGCTGAGAAACGAAGGTCACGTGAAATTCGGAAAGTTACAGCTCGAACTGATTGAAAAGCTGGAAAGCAACGAAATCAACCGCAACGACGCCCAGTATGAGGTGGAACGTTTCTGGATGGGTGCCCTGCGAAACGCGGTGGTCGACGGCGATACCGACTTCGGGTCATTGATGGCCGGCCAGGCCGTCGGTCTGGTCGACGAAATCATGTCCATTCAGGAAATCATGGACGAACTGATCACCGACGGCGAACAGACACTGGCAGACATCAAAGACCAACTCTGCGACTGTAAGTAATCAGTTCACGCCGCTCGCATTTTCACGAACCATTTTATTGTACAGCCGTGTTGCTGCCTCGCGAACGGCCGGTTCGGCGTCACGGGTCAGCTTTTCAAGCACCGGGCCGTAGTGTGCCGGGTTTTCATGATGACGGCTTTTAACCATGGAAACCACCGCCGCACGTACACACACATCTTCATCGTCTGCGAGATGATTGGCCACCGCACTGCCCCCCAGACAGAACAGATCCTGCTGCAACGCATTGGCAGCGATTCGGCGAACCGCCGATACATCAGAGAGTGCCCAATGGGTGACCATACGGGTTCGGTTCAGCACAGACGCTGAATCCAACGCCTTGAACACGGCTCGCCCCAACTGTCTGCGAACAACGAGCTCAGGATCTTCGGCCAGTTTCTCAAATATCTGTTCGGTGTAAGAAAGGGGCAGCCGCTCCAGTTCAACGGCGAGAAAATCGCAGACGCGAACCCGAACATCTGTTCGTTTGTCATTGGCGATGGCCAGTATGGCGCGCGCTTTTTCGTTCACGTCCATATCGTCGCCTTCCACCTCGTCCAGAATATTCTCTACCAGCTGCACCGGAAACGCCTCGGCTTTGGGCAGTGCTGCCTCGGAAACGCCTGCGGTCAACGATATGGTTGCACTGGCCAAATACGCAGCCAGAATTCTTCTTGTATATATGTTCATCATTTTTCTCCCGAATCACACGACAGCACAAACCGCGCTGTCCACATTGCCGTATATGAAACAGTTCTCAGAATCAGGAAACGATGGGGGGCCCCTGTTTGGGCGCGAAACAGATCACATTCGTTGCGCGAACGCGATGAACCGGCGAACAAACCGCCTGAAAAATCGAACCCATCGCAGCGGCGAGCGGAACGACGATTGTTTGGATCATCCACTCCTGTTCGGGATCATCCTGCGTGTCGACAGAACCTGTCTGCAAGTGACCATTTGCTGAAAGAGACAGGCTTTGATCGATTTCCATCTGATGGGACGAAACCATATCCAGACCGGTGGAACCCCCTCGGTCATTCACCCCCGAAATGGAAAACAGCGCAACAGCCATGCCGCTGAAAAACAACACTTTTTCCATTGAACCGGTGTGCCTTTTCATCTCTTCACCTTCGTCATCGTAATCGACCAACTTATACAACCCCGCAGGGGCATAAATTATTTCAAAAAAACACAATTTTCCCGTCAGAATTCTCCTGAAACAGAAAAGAGTCTGACAAGACGGCCCCTTGTGATATAGTTTCGACCTATGGATAATCAGCTCCCGCAGCACAGCGAAAAAGAATCGGCTTCAAACGAAGAAGTGTCTTTCGCGCGAACCCTCGGCTTTTTCGACGCCACCATGATTGGCGTAGGGGCGATGATCGGCGCGGGAATATTCGTTCTGACCGGAATCGCCTGCGGTGAAGCCGGCCCTGCTGCTATTCTGGCATTCGCACTCAACGGGGTGGTCACCCTGATTACCGCAATGGTGTATTCTGAATTGGCTTCCTCCATTCCCAAAGCCGGAGGCGGATACGCATATGTGAAACACGCGTTTCCCGAGGTACTCGGTTTCACCGCCGGATGGTGGTTGTAGTTCGCCTACACCGTTGCCTGCGCATTGTACGCCGCCGGTTTCGGCTCCTACTTCATGGAATTTCTGCTGCGCTATTTTCCCAACACTGCGCACGTCATGGCATCGGTGGCGGGAGAACACGCCGCGGTGGTTTTTTGGATTCTGTTGTCGGGTATTTCGTTCACTCTGTTGAACGTAAAGGGTGCAGCGGTAACCGGCAAAACCGAAAACATCATGGTGATCGCCAAAATCGCAGTACTGGTGGTGTTTATCATTTTCGGCATCGAAGCCGTGGCCGAAGACATTCCCGCCACCCAGGCCGAATTCAAACCGTTTTTCCCCAAAGGGGTCAGTGGTGTCTTCATCGCCATGGGCCTCACATTTATCGCGTTTGAGGGATATGATCTCATTGCCACGGTGGCCGAGGAAATCAAAGACCCCGGTAAAAATATCCCCAAGGCGACATTTGTTTCCGTTGGTGTAACCGTATTCATTTATCTTTGTGTATTACTTGTTTCCTTGGGGGCGGTGCATCCCGAAGATATGACGTCTTGGGAGTTCCTCGGGAAGTATCAGGAAACCGCCATTGTGAAAGCATCTGCCCAAATGATGCCCGGCATCGGCGTGTTTCTGATAGTGCTCGGAGGGGTTCTGTCCACCGTCAGCGCACTCAATGCGACTGTTCTGGCTTCATCGAGAGTGGCTTTTTCAATGGCCCGGGACGGTTGGCTTCCCGACCGAATGGCCGCCATTCATCCGAAGAGCCGTACTCCGCACATTGCAATTCTGGCGACCGGCGCCGTCTTCCTGATCACAGCGGTGGTTCTTCCGGTAAACGCGCTCGGGTCCGCGGCGAGTATTATGTTTTTGCTCGTGTTCGCCATGGTCAATCTCGCGTTGATCGCGTTGCGCCGTAAGGAGCCTAGCCTGGAGCGCCCCTATCGAATGCCGTTGTATCCCATATTACCACTGGCCGGTTTTGTCATTAATCTGGCGCTCGCCCTTTACCAAATTGTGTTCGACCCGAGGCCCTGGCTGTTTGTCATAGGGTGGACGGTGTTCGGTCTGTTACTTTACTTTTCGGTATTTGAACGCCGTGTCCGTGGACGAAAACCGCAAACTCTCGAACTGGAATCCCCCGGCAAACCGCAGACCCAAAACAAATTCACCATCGTTGTTCCTTTGTCGAACCCGTATACCGTAAACAGCCTCATCGACATGGCCGCAGCGCTGGCCAAACAGAAAGACGGTATACTGGTGGGCCTCACCGTGGTGCAGGTTCCCAAGCAGCTGCCTATTCGCGAAGGCGTGAAGATGGCACACCATTCCAAACCGCTGCTGCGCGCCGCTGAAAAACGGGCTGCCGAACTGGGGGTTCCGTTCGTCAGCGACCTGCGATTGGGCCATAGCGCCGGGGATGCGATCATCGACGCGGTTCGGGCTCTGAATGCCGACATTCTGGTGATGGGCTGGAAAGGATTTGCCAACACCCGCGACCGCATTTTCGGCCAGATCACCGACCAGATGATTCGCCATTGTCCGTGCGATCTGGCGCTGGCGAAAATGACCGACAGCGAAAAGAAACGCATTCTCCTCGCCACCTCCGGCGGTCCGAATGCCACGCTGGGCGCCGATTTCTCCAACGGATTCTCCACCCTGTTCCACGCCACCGTCGATGCGTGTGTGGTGGTGAAAAAGGACGCCGATAAAGCCGAAGAAAACGCCGCGCTGCAGCGAATTGAAGGGTCGATTGCCGCATTGCATCTGAAAGGCAACACCGGCAAACACATTGTGCGGGCGAACTCCGTTGCCGCGGGTATCGCGCGCGCCGCCAAAGACTACGATCTCGTCGTCATCGGTGCGGCGCCCCCCAAAGCGTTCAAGCAAATGCTCCTCGGGGACATCCCCGAAAAAGTGGCCCGCCACTCGTCAAGCCCCGTCATCATCATTCGCAAATGGCAGGGCCCCGTCAGCGGCCTGTTCCGAAAACTGTTCGGCTGAACCGACAACGAACACCCCGATTCAGGAGACGCGAATAGAGTATCGAACCCTTGTTTGATGATTCGTTCCACTCGCTGCGAACCGCGCTGCCGCAGAATAGGCCTGACAACAATTTCTGATGCATTTTCTCTTGAATTAATGCTACTTTCCAAGGCATGAACGTAAATTAGGAGTATCAAAAAAATGACGGCTTTGAACTTCAATACAAGTAATTCAACATTTCGCCAGCTCTTGGGCAATGGTTTGCGATACAAAGTCCCTGCCTTTCAACGCGATTATTCCTGGACTGAAGACGAGTGGGACGACCTATGGATTGACATAGCCGGAATGTTTGAACCCGATGGCGAACCGGCTCACTACATGGGGTATCTCGTCCTTCAATCTGTTGATAGCAAAAATTTTGACGTTATTGACGGCCAACAGCGAATTACGACCATTAGTATAATGGTACTTGCAGGACTAAGCGTTTTGCAGGAACTTGTGGACAAGGATATTGATGCCCAAAATAATTCGCAACGCATCCAGCAACTTCGAGGAAGTTATATCGGTTTCATCGACCCGGTGACATTGATTGCCCAATCCAAGCTAACTCTTAACCGGCAT
>JAFGXQ010000134.1 GCA_016936575.1 Deltaproteobacteria bacterium | reverse complement strand
AGACGACATCCCCCTTGCCCCCTTTTCAAGGGGGAATCTATGCTGCCGCAAAACGTACTTCTAAAAATGTGATGAATGATCAGGCTTTATGCCCGGCCGCTATCAGTACTCGGCGGCAGATAAACTACCGCCCTACGCATTGGGGAGAGTAGCTGGCTGTTACTGGCCTATTCGCGTGAAGATTTGCGTATCTACAACTTCTATTCCGTTGGCTCCTGCGGGGGGAGGGAGCTTGTTAAAAATTCTCCGAGGGAATTGGCGATGTAGGCCAGCAGGTCGGCTTTTTCGCGGGTGAACCCTGAGCGGGAAGTGCTGTTGATGAGTTCAAGCGTGCCGATATTCTGATTATTATTCGTGATGGGGGCACACATGATGCTGTCCACCGCTAGGCCGGTTTCCCGAAGCAGGGACTCTTTGATTTCGTGCGGCTTGTCTGACCGCGCCACCTTCCCGGTGCGCATGCAGAAGCCGATGAGCCCGTCGGTCAATGACAACCGCGCGCCGAGACGGGTTTCGGGAATCGCCCCGTCGATGGCGGCAATGTACAGTTCCATTTTGCCGGGTGCCATCAGGGCACAGATAGCCGCTTCGCATTTGATAAGGCGGCGGGACAGCGACAGTGCGAATTTGGCGGCTTCATCGTGGTTTTCGGAACCGTACAGTTCCTCCATGCTTTGAAACGCATCCACCACCAGGTTGTCGATTTTCACCGACAGGGGCCCGGCCACTTTGGGCGGCACAACCGAGATGCGCGCTTCGATGGGTACAGATTTTCGATGCAGCTCATTGCTCTCCGCCACCACCAGGGACACACGACTGGTGCGGTCATCGAACGCGAGTTCTTCGAGCACTTCGTGTTCCCCCGACGGTTCATCGTCAAACACGGGGCCGTCTTTGTACTTGACCAGATTGGCGAGCAGTTTTTCATCGAAGCCGCACACCGCGCGCATCGACGATTCATCGGCGGCCAACCGCGCCGTGCAACTCATTTGCGACAATTCCATCTGGGTATCGCGGTTGCGAACCACCTGCACCTCCATGCCGGTGTACATCAGAAAAAGCTGCTCCACCGCGTAAGCGGAAGGGGGTGTATTTTCATCTCCGCGAGGCAGAATGACGCACATGGCGCCGCCGTGTCGCCCCTGAATGTTGATTTGGAAATCGGCCCGTTTGCCGGGATATTCAATTACTTCAGATATGGCGCGGGGAAGCGGTTCTCTGGAAAGCAGGAACACGTCTTCAAAAAACACCCGCTCACCGAATGCCTGCTCCGGTACCAGCAGACTCAGGGTTTGGAAAATAGCGTGCACCGTGGGGACATCGAACTTCTCTGACGTATGCGATGCCGCTGCATTCCGCTGATCCCAGTCCCGGTTGTAAAATTCGGGGAATTCTGATTTCGGGGGGGGCAGGGTATCGGCGCTGATTTCTTCGGGGCTCAGACTCTTGCGCAAATCTTCGGCTTCGTGAATCACTTCCAGATGCGCCGGCATCGGGTCGGGAGAGGCCAGACCGTTTTCGATAAGCGACTCTCGAATACCGAAATCCGAATCGAAAATCGGGTTCTCCTGGGTGTCGTCGAATCCCACGTCGTCTTCGGGTTCCGGCGGCGCCAGCGGCATCGCGGCCTCCACCGCCTGATTCCAGTCGTCTTCCTCGGGCGGTCTGGGCGGCGGGGTGTCCTGTTCGGAAATTGACACCGAAATGCCGTACTTGTCGAGTTTATCCATGCCGGTGATGGTGATGCCCAGTTCGACAATCGCGCCGCGGGGCTCATCCTCCACCCACGAGACGATGCCCTTGGCGCGGTAGGTGTAGTTCTGGCCGGGAAACTTGATGTCCATCTGCACCAGCGTGCCCAGGGCATATCGCGTGTCACTATTTACCAGCAGCCCCGAGCGGACCGGTTCCCGCCGTTTGGACCCCGACAAGGTCAGCACGTCGCCGGTTCCCGAGAACATGGGCGAGATGGTGTAGCGGCAGCCTTCGCCGAGTTGTTTATACGTGACAGTCATCGGTTTTTCATACACCTCATTACTAATAGAATCGGACAATCGACGGTTTGCTTTAGGCGATTCGGCAAATGGAAAGAGATTATTCCCGACGGGGGTTCCGGTTGAAATGTTGCGCTTTGCATTTTTGCTGGGGTAAAATCTACAATACGTGTAATGGGTACATGAATCATGTAACCGTTTGGGGCAGTATGGGGTTGAAAATGCGGGGGAGCTGCCGGGCGGCTGCGTGATGTGGCGAAAAATACAATGATTTTCGCGTATTGTTCGTTTGACACACGGCAATGCATAGTTGGCAATGAAATTGCTTTTTACCGGGACATGAAAACACAACAGCAAATAAATAATCATCATCTGTTCACATGGGGGCGAAAGTGGCTTCCTCGGGTTGCATTGGCGCTGGGGGCGGTTGCGTTTGTGTGTGTGGTATCGGCGGCGTGGTATCTATACCCGGTATTGACCGCCGAGGAGGGAAAGTCGATTTCGTCGTTTGTATTTGAGACCCAGGCCGGCGACCCCGCCGCCGAGCCGACCATCGCGATGCGGCACTTCACCCTCGGCTGGTTCTATTCGACCACGCCCCTCAAAGAGGTGAAGCGCATTCTGGTACTCGGGTTCGACCAGAACGACAACAAGCGGCCCGGGCGAACCGACACCATGATGGTGGTCGAGGTGCATCCGAAAAAAGGCGTCGGCATCATCAGCATTCCGCGCGACTTGTGGGTGTCCATTCCCGAAACCATGACCGTGAAGGGCGAAACTCTCATTCCCACACTGACCGAAAAAGAAAAAACGCGAATCGAGAACGGGCCGGAGTTCGGGCGCATCAACACCGTATACCGGCTGGGAAATCGGCGCTTCGGCAAAGGCAAGGGGCACCGTCTGCTGAAACAGGTTCTGGAAGACGAACTCGATACGGAGGTCGATTACACCGTTGCCGTCAACTACGAAGGGTTTCAGCGTATTATCGATGTGCTGGGCGGCGTCGAGGTCGATGTGCAGTGCGCCATTCGCGACAATTTTATCAACGAATCGTCTCCCACCGGGTATGAACCGCTCGATGTTGGTGCCGGAAAACAGAAGCTCACTTCGCGTCAGGCGTTGTTGTTTATGCGCTCCCGCCACGGCCGAACCGATATGGACCGCTCCCGGCGGCAGCAACGGGTGATGATGGGGGTGCGCGACCAGCTTTTTGCCGACAGCGCATTCTGGAAACTGCCGCGGGTGATTTCAGAGCTGATGCCGTACGTGAAAACCGACATGGATTTGGCGACCGTGTTGCGCTTTGCCGCCACGCTGAAAACACTCGATAAACGGCTGCACGGAATGGTACTGACGCCGCCCCTGGTGGAGCGCATGGAGACCGCTGAAAAGCAGAGCGTGCTGGTGCTCAACAAAGAGAAATTTGAGAAGCGCAAAAAGCATCTGTACCGCTCTTCGCTCCCCGGTGACCGCGGTGCGAAAACTTGCCCCCATGTGGACGTGGCGCTGCACTGGCGCGACAAGAAGAAGTCATCCGACCCCAAACCCGCCGATTCACCGCATTCGCTGTAACATACGAATGGCTTGCGTGAAAAATCGAATTCCGTTATACGTTCGCCGGTAGAAAGGACACGTGATGACGCAATTGGTTTCCACATTGAAAGCGGGGCTGGCATCGGCCTATCGCACGAGCCGAACGGTGGCCGGCGAACTCATCGCCGCGGATGAAGGGGAGTACCTGTCTGACCGGCGGCTGAATCTAATGGTTCGGTTGTATCTGTTTTCGCTGTTTGTCGTACTGACCGCGCTCTCCTGGGACATGGGACTGCACGCCGACGATTACTGGGTGATTTCTGAGATGCACGCCCGCAGTGTGCCCGATTATTTCGATTACTTTTTAAATCAGGTGAACAGCCGCTACACCATTGTGGGCATCAACAGTTTTTTTGTGAAACTGTTCTACGTGGCCGGCGACCCGTTCAATCATTCGTTCATTCGCATCGAGAAAATCGGCGGTTTTATGGCGCATCTGTTCGCCTGCTGGCTGCTGTTTCTCAGTTTGCGCCGCATGGGCGTGCCGCGTATCGGCGTCTTCATCGCGTTTCCCCTGATGGCGCTGCCCACCTACGGCTGGGAAGGGTTTTTGTGGAACTCGGCGGTGCTGGGGTATTCGTTCGGCTTTCTGTTTTTCATGACAGCGGTCTATGCCTTCACCCGCGGATGGACGCTGCTTTTCGGACTGGCCACCTTCCTGGCCATGGGCGCCACCGAGTACATTCTGGCCCCGAGCTTTGTGCTGGGTATCATTCTGGCCATTCGAAAATGGAGAGCACTACGCGGTACATCATTCCGGCGGCGGGCGGCGCGCACGGTCCTGGAGCTGGTGACGGCCCTGGCGCCGTTTGTGCTGTGGGCGGTCATCTCGTTCGGCACCGACGCTCTGGCGGCCCGCAGCGCCACGGTGAACCACAATAAATCCATGCTGATTACCGAAGACCCGTGGCAGTGGGTGATCACATTTTTTGAACGCTACAGCATCGGCATGCAGCCCTACGAATGGGTGCGCGAAAAATGGTACGTGGTGCCGTCGGTGATCGCGCTGGGGGTGATTGCCGCGCCGGGTTGGCGCAATCGGCTGGTGGCGCTCTTTGCCGCCGGGTTCTATTTCGCATCGATTGCCCCTATGGCCGCGGTGGGCTACAACTTTTTAAATGCGCAGTTGGACGGCATCATTTTGCGCAGCTCCCGGCTGTTTTATTTTCCCGGCATTTTTTACTGTGTGGCACTGGCGGTGGCGGTGGCGTTCATTCTGCTGCGGGCACAGATGCTGCTCTCGAAATGGTCGGTGTTCGCTGTGGCGCGGCGTCGCGCGGTGCGTTGGGCGGCCACCGGCGCAATGCTCGCCTATGTGGGCGGGGTGACCGGCTACTATGTGCACGATGTGAAAACCCTGGCCAAGGGAAGTGAAGACGCATTCGGCTGTTTGCAGGGCTTTGTTGAAACCATTTACGAAGAAACCAAAGGGGTGCCGCCCAAAATGGTGTCTGTGTGCGGACTGCCGCCCATTGTGGGGCATTCGCCCATCTTTCGGGGGCCGTATTCCGGGCCGTACTCCCTGGGACTGAAATACGGGTTGCACCGCCGAATTCCGCTGCGTCGTCACTTCCGCTGCCCCCGCACCATGGAAATGAACTTCGACCACCCCCAATGCAAGTATCGGGCGGCCTACCGCATTCAGAAATAACCCCAAATCTATTCAAACCGGGGGGGCCGTGACCGGTTCCGTCAATGTCGGAATTGCTGAATTTTTAATATTGTTAAAATTTAGCTGGATTTTCTCTGAAATTATGCTTTTATTTCACACACACGTAACTTCAACATCATATCAAGGGTTTGAAACTCTCAGAGGTAGAAGTTTCGTCAATGCATAACCCGGAAGGTACGAACGTATCTTCTAAGGAGGATTGAAAAATGAAAAAGGTATTCGCACTTGTATTGGTTTCTATGTTTGCTCTCGTTATCGGTTGTGGTGGTTCTGCTCCCGCTGCTGACACCGCTATGGACGAAGCTCCTGCTGCAGAAGCGCCTGCTGCGGACGCCGGAATGGATGAAGCGGCTCCTGCCGATGACGCCGGTATGGACGAAGGCGGAATGGATGATGCCGGTATGGACGAAGGCGATGCCGAGGCCGATCCCGCAGCCGAGTAGCACGTTCTTTTTTCAGTCTCTTTCCAAAAAAACTTTCCACAATTCTCTGTTGTTAATAAAAACGATATCGAAAATTATTACGAGTAGATCTAGTATCCCTTTGTAATAAATGGTATCCATTTGGAGCAACGTGATTCTGCAGTTCTTAACTCAAGGAGTGTTATAATGGTTCGCCTTACTTACTTTTTGGCATCCGCTGTTTCGACATTGTTCATTCTGACTCAATCCCTTGCGGTATCCGCGCAAGACGACATGGGCAACTACAATGAAGAGTCTGTGGGGATGGTCGATTACAGCGACAGCGTGGCTGCCGGAACCGAAACGGCACCGAGCGATACCTCTGCGGACGCGGTTGTCACCCAACCGACAGATGCCGCACCGGATGCGACCGACACGGCTGCCGCAGACACACCCACCGAGGCACCCGCCGATGACGCCGTTGCCGCGGCCGCGGACGGCGATGTGGACGGGCAGGTGGACGGTTCGCTGTCGCTCGACGACACCGCTCTGGAGGGGGAACCGGCCGGGAGCGGCAAAAAAGCCAAAAACGCCCGCGATAAAAAACGCGCCGAGCGCGAAGTGTGGGAGTGGGGCGCGGTGCGGCATCATATGGGATGGCACGGCACCGCCGGTCTGATGGACATGAAGGAAGCCGGTTCCAATACCCCCGGCACCCTGAACATGGGCCTCTTTGCCGGGTTCTTCAAATACACCGATTACCTCATCAAAGGCGACGAAAATACGGCCATGTCGGCCACGTTGAACCTGCGCGCCACCGTGTGGAAGTATCTCGAAATTCACACCGCGGTTCGCACCTACGCCAATCACAACACCATGGAATACCCCGAGCTGTTTCAGACCATCGGCGACGTGGAGCTGGGCTTCAAAGGGTTCGTGTCGCCCACCGAGCTGGTCACCCTGGGGCTCGACATGACCTTCAATTTCTTGAACTCCGTGGGCAAGGTGGGGATGGATTGGTCCGGTGTCAGCGTGGGATTCGACGGACTCGCCACGTTTGATCTGGCGTCGATTTCAGACAACGTGCCCGTGCGCGGCCACCTGCTGGTGGGTTACCTGTTCGACAATGCCTATCACATCATCGAAGATGTGGAGGCGGCCGGTGGCGGTTGCGGCACCGATATGGATAACGACGGCGAAGTGGAGTACACCGGCTGTTTGAGCCCGGTGGAACGAACCGCGCTGGGTATTGACCGCAACGACCAGTTTCGGCTGGGCCTGGGGTTTGACGCGCTGCTGCCGTATGTGTCTCCCATTCTGGAATACCACATCGATATACCGGTGAACCGTCAGGATTTTGTCTGTCCGCAGATTCCCGGCAGCTACGATTCCTGTATGGCGGACGCGGGGGCCAAGGCCATGCGCCAGTGGATTAACGTGGGCGTGCGGGGGCTTCCCCCGGTAAAAGGACTTTCCGTTGATTTCGGTGTTGAAATCGGCGTGGCCGGGTATGCGCCGTCGGTGCACGAACTGGCCGCCCAGGCGCCGTACATGATTCGTTTCGGGTTGGCCTACCAGCTGAACCCGTTTGACAAGCCCGAAAAATGTGAGCCGGTCGAAAAAATCGTGAAGGTGCCGGCCGCACCGACCGCCGCCGAGGACGCGCCGCGCGGGGCACAGATTGTGGGCATGGTGCACGATGCCGCGTCCACCGAAACGCCGGTGGCCGACGCGGTGGTGGTGTACCAGGGGCTGGAGCTGAATCCCCAGGTGACCAGCGGGGCAGGGCGATTCAATTCGTATGAACTGCCGCCCGGAGAGGTGCTGCTGGCCATCAGCTCGCCCGACTACGAAGAGCAGGTGTTCACGGTGACGGTGCCCGAAGAAGGGTTCATTGAGCAGTTGTTTCCGCTGACCGCGAAACCGAAGCGCGGGGTGGTATCGCTGACGGTGGTGGACGCCAAAGGCGAGCCGATTTCGGGCGTGGAAGTGACCGCCGGCGGAATTACCAGCGGAATGTTCACCAGTGATGCCGACGGCAAAGTGATGCTGGAGTCCGATGCAGGCACGATTCAGTTTGCGGTTGCGGCGGAAGGGTACATGCAGAAACAGATGTCGGTGGAAGTGAAGCCGAACGAGCACACCAAAGCCCAGATGGAGCTGCGCGCAAAAAACAAACAGACGCTGGTGGTGGTGAAGAAGGACCGCATTCGCATTAAGCGGCAGGTTCATTTTAAGACCAACTCCGATGAAATCGATGCGTCGTCGTTCGCGCTGCTCGACGAAGTCGCCGATACCCTCATGTCCAATCCGCAGATTCTGAAGGTGGAGATTCAGGGGCACACGGACGACCGCGGTCAGAAACAGCACAACATCGATTTGAGTCAGGCACGGGCCGAATCGGTGCGCAATTATCTGGTCAGCGCCGGCGTATCCGGTGACCGACTCGAAGCCAAGGGGTATGGTCCCACCCGGCCGATCGCACCCAACGTAATTAAGACCGGTCGCGCCCGCAATCGCCGCGTGGAGTTTCATATCACCGAATCTGAATAGCCCGGTTTACCCCTGGTTTTTCCCCTGTTTTTAATAGACACAATCGGGATTCATTGTTAATCATCGCTGCTGTTATCGGCGCCGCAGGCAGCGCGATTGTCGGCACGCCGACCAAATCCGAACGGATCAGAAAAAAGGATGATTATGTCTGAAGTACGCGTTAGATTCGCCCCGTCTCCCACTGGAGTGCTCCACCTCGGTGGGGCTCGCACCGCTTTGTTCAACTATCTGTTTGCACGTCATACCGGCGGCAAGTTTTTGCTTCGCATTGAGGATACCGACCGGGAGCGGTCCACCGATGAATCCACCCAGGCGATTATCGATGCCATGAACTGGCTGGGAATGCACCACGATGAAGAGATCGTGTACCAGTCAAAGCGGATTGACGCCCACCGGGAGGCGCTCGACACACTGATTGCGCAGAAGTCGGTGTACAAGTGTTACTGTACCGCCGAGGACCGCAACAAGGCGCGGGAGAAAGCCGAGGCCGAGGGCGGGTCGTACATTCATCGCTGCGATTGCAGAGATATGGAAACTGAAAAAGAAGAAGCGTTTGTTTGGCGATTCCGTATGCCCAAGGAAGGCGAAACCGTATTTGATGATATCGTGCAGGGCACCATTACCACGGCCAATCGCGAGATAGAGGATTTGGTGGTGGCGCGGCAGGACGGTTCTCCGCTGTACAACTTTGTGGTGGTGGTCGATGACGCGTTTCAGCGGGTGACCCATGTGGTTCGCGGTAAAGATCACCTGACGAATACGCCGAAGCAGATTCAAATTTACCAGGCCCTGGGCCTGCCGGTGCCGAAGTTCGCGCATCTGCCGCTCATTCTGGGGTTGTCGAAGCGGCTCCGTTCCGCAGGGGTGGAGAGCTACCGCGACCAGGGGTATCTGGCGAGCGGGTTGAATAACTATATTTCACGGCTCGGCTGGTCCCACGGCGATCAGGAAATTTTCACGTTCGCTGAGATTATCGAAAAGTTTGATTTGAAAGATGTGAACCGCTCCGAAGGCTCGCTCGATATGCAGAAGATGGAGTGGGTGAATCAGCAGCATCTGCAGAATTGCGACGGCGCGATGCTGGCTGAGCTGGTGGTGCCGTTTTTGGCCAAGGAGGGCATTGTGGTGAACGCCGCCGATGGGAAGCTGTTGGCAGCGGTGGAAACCATGCGCGCCCGGGCGAAAACCCTGGTGGAACTGGCGCAGAATATGAAGTTTTATTTTGTTGCCGATGACCAGCTCGAATTTGATGAGAAAGCCCGTGCGAAGTTTTACACCGAAACCGCGGTGACCTATTTGCAGGAAATGGCCGAGAATCTGGCGGAGGTATCGGAGTGGACCGAAGAGGCGATTTCTGAAAATGTGAATACATATATTGCGCAAAAGGGCATTAAACTGAAAGATGTGGCGCAGCCTTCCCGGGTGGCATTGGTCGGTCGCGCGGCAGGACCGGGGCTGTGGGAAACCATGGCGGTGCTCGGTAAGGAATCGAGCTTGAAGCGGCTGACCCAGGCCAAGTCGGAATAACGTTGAACGATCTTACCCTCAAAGATTTGGACCCCCGGCGATTTTTTCTCGACACATGGCGGGCGATTGATAACGATGTTATTCGGTATCGAAACACCCACGGCGGTAAGACTGACGCGGCGACCACCGCGTATGTGTATATTGTGGCGGCGGTTTGCCTCACGCTTTCCGACCTGCACTATTTCGGCGGCATTGACGCATCTGAGTCGCTCATCGTTTTTCTGGATGATCCCATGTCGCCGACGCTGCATCCGTTGCTCTGGTCGCTGCTGGGGTGGTTGAAGCCGGACAGGCCGATTTTTTTGTCGGGGTATTACGACCTGTTTCATCTCGGCTACTGGGCGGTGGTGAAGGTGGTTGCATATCTGTTTATTCCGGCGATTGCCATTGCGGTTCACCCGAAGCTGTCATTTAGGGAAATCGGACTGTCCACACAGGGGTTTCTTTCGCATCTCATGATTTATACGGTGCTGTTCGTGCCCGTGTTGATTGCGGTGATCGCCGTTTCGTTTTCGGCGGAGTTCACAGAATATTACCCGTTTTACGAGCAGTCCATGCGTTCCAGCTTTGATTTCTGGATATGGGAGTTGTTCTACATTGCCCAGTTTTTTGCACTCGAATTTTTCTTTCGCGGGTTCATGCTTCAGCCCACGCGAAAATCGATGGGGTCCGCCGGTATTGTGGCGATGATGGTGCCGTACGTGATGATTCATTACGGAAAGCCGATTACGGAGTGTTTTGCCGCGGTGATTGCGGGCACCATATTGGGTACCCTGGCCCTGCGCACCCGATCGATTTGGGCGGGCTTTCTGTTGCATGTGAGTGTTGCGTTATCGATGGATATCGCGTCCAATCTTCAGAAGGGTGGGTGGTCCTGGTTGAAAAGCCTGTTCTGAACGGTTTGCCGCGAAACAGTACCCTCAACTGCAAGCCGCAACTGCAACAGATGCGACAATTATGTTACAAGGTTCCGTTCAGATTGAGAAAATGCAACGATATTGTTTTAAGAGCGATAAAAAGCAGTTTTTTTATTGCGGTTTTAATAATGTCATCACAGATATTTGAGAGTGTGATATACTGATGACAAATTTTGGATATGCACAATTTAAGAAAATTAAGAATAAAAAAGCGGAATATGGCATCATCCGGCATAGGTGTGTCGGGGAAGAGATGAAAATAGAAACCCGTCGGCTCGTTTTGTCGGGCAGACCTGAACTATAAGTTCTTATTTTTTGGGAGGTTATTACAATGAAAAAACTAGTTCTACTTTTGTTGTCGCTCTGGCTGATTTCATGCGGCGAAGGTGACACTATTGTCTATTATCAGGATACAGACCCGGGATCCGATGGCGATGCCGATGGCGATGCCGATGGCGACTCTGATGGAGACTCTGATAGTGATTCCGATGGCGATTCAGACGGCGATGGGGACGGTGATTCCGACAGTGACACAGACAGCGACTCCGACGGTGATTCTGATACAGACAGCGACTCTGACACAGACAGCGACTCTGACACAGACAGCGATTCTGACACGGATAGCGATTCTGATACAGACAGTGATTCTGATACGGACAGTGATTCTGACACGGACAGCGACTCTGACACGGACAGCGACTCTGACACGGACAGCGATTCCGATACAGACAGTGATTCCGACACAGACAGTGACTCTGACACGGACAGCGATTCCGATACGGACAGCGACTCCGACACAGACAGCGACTCCGATACGGACAGTGATTCCGACGGCGATGCCGGCCCCGGCTATATCGAAACCGGTAGTTGGCACGGCTGTGCGTGGACCGGTAAAGATGATCTGGTTCAAGGGCAGCAGGTTGAAGCTGAATGGCTGAGCGCCGGATATGACATTCTGGAGACCGAGACCACTGTTTCTCCGCTGGATTTCATGGAGAAATCGGCCACCGAAAACTTCTGCATCTCCGGTGCGGTAGGCGATTCTCACGAAGCGGTGGCCCTGCTGGGCTTCAATATTAATGAAGATGAAGCGACGGCTGATTGTTCCTATGATCCCGATGCGGTATCGTCAACCGGCCCTCCCACGGTGGCCATTCAAGAGAACGGTATTGCGGTAAATATCGCCAGTAATGTTACTTCTGCAACGATTCGTATCCAAATTCAGACAGAGAACGGCAATACGAACGAAGATGAACGTTGGTGTCTGGATCTCGAGGTAACCGGCGCCGGCGCCGCTGACGGTGTGAAGAAATTTGCTGCATACAGCGATTTCAACACCAAGTGTTGGGACGATTCGGGAGATACATATAACGGCCAACCCATTTCTGCAGTGGTATTTCTGGTTCCCGGCGGTGTGAGCGACACAACACCTTACGAATTCTGCGTTCTTGGATTTGCCGAAGGCAACTCTGAAGCGGATGCGCCGGACGGATTCACCGTAAACCTCACTCAAGAGGGAACTGTCGGCGGCGACGGTGGCGAATCCGATGACTACGAGCGCGCGATTGTTACAGTAGACAGCAAAGAGTACATCATTCAGAACAACTACTGGGGCGCCGGCAGCGGGTATCAGACACTGCATTTCGTAGACAACAGTTTTGAGATTACCTATTTCAGCGGCAGCTCCACGGGCGGCGGCGTTCCGGTTTCATTCCCATCGATTTATGTGGGACAAAACGGTTCGAAAACGCTCACCACTTCAAATACTGACAACCTGCCCGCGCGTATCAGTTCCATTACCAGTGCGGACACAACGGTTCGCTGGACCGGCAGCGGTTTAGATGATTCAAACGCGGCGTTTGATATTTGGTTCTCTAATGACAATCCTCCGTACGGCGGCGAAATATACGGCGATGCGGTATCCGGATTTGCAATGCTCTGGCTCCACAAACCCGGCGGTCGTGTGCCGATTGGCGGTTCTGCAATCGGCACCACCAGCTTCTGTAATCACACGTGGGACGTTTGGGCAGGGCCGCGCGGAAGTTCTCCCGAGTACCCCACTTTGGACGCAAATCGTCCGGTGATTTCCTACGTGGTGCAGGGCGGTGATGTGACGAATTTCACCTGTGATCTGAAAGAGATGATGAACGACGCTACATCAAATACCTACAACGGATACAGCCTGGATTCCAACTGGTACCTCACCGATGTATTCTTCGGATTCGAAATTTGGGGCAGCTATCCGGTCGGGTCATCGGTGGATGAATTCTCCCTGAATGTACAAACCAACTAATTGTTTTCTGTGACCGCAGAATACTTTTTTCAGTATTCTGCGGTTGAAACACCTCCTTCCGGTTTCATTTCCTGTGACATGTGATGTTTTAAAATAGTTTGAGTGGATTGCAATTATTCATGGGACGGCACGGCGGATGAATAAACTGAACTATTTTTACCCCATCTTGTTTCGGTTTTATGATACGGTTCCCTTTAGGAATCCGCATTGTGGAAGAGTGGCAATGCGAATACGGTATTTGAATGGAGGTACTTATGAAGAAATGGCTTGTTTGTCTGCTTTGTTTGTTCGGGCTGGCGTGCGGTGTATCGTGCGCATCAGATACACAAGGGGTGCGTGCGGTGGATGGGGATGTGGACGGAGACAGTGATTCTGACGCGGATGGTGACGGCGATTCCGATGGGGACAGCGATTCCGATGGAGACAGCGATGGCGATACGGATAGTGACAGCGATGGCGATAGCGACAGTGACAGCGACGGTGATTCAGATAGTGATTCTGATGCAGATAGTGATAGCGACAGCGATGCCGGTCCCGGCTATGTGACAACCGGTGATTGGCACGGTTGTGCGTGGACAGGCAAAGACAATCTTGTTGTAGGCCAACAGGTTGCGGCCGACTGGCTGAATCCGCCATATGATATTCTGGAAACCGCCACCACAGTGTCGCCGGTGGATTTCACACAAAAAGCAGTCGATGAGAACTTCTGCATTTCAGGTGCGGTGGGCGACTCGCATGAAGCGGTGGCACTGCTGGGCTTTAATATTAACGAGGATGCGGCTTCCGCGGATTGCGCATATGATCCCGACGCGGTTTCTTCTACCGGGCCTCCCACTGTGGCAATTCAGGAGACCGGTATTGCCGTGAATATCGCCAGCAACGTCACCTCGGCGACGATTCGAATTCAAATTCAGACGGAGAACGGCAATACAAATGCCGATGAGCGTTGGTGTTTGGATCTTGAAGTAACCGGCGCCGGCGCGGCAGATGGTGTGAAAAAATTTGCCGCGTACAGCGATTTCAACACGAAATGCTGGGACAATTCGGGGGACACCTACAACGGACAACCCATTTCGGCGGTGGTATTTTTGGTACCCGGCGGTGTGAGCGACACAACACCGTATGAGTTCTGTGTTCTCGGATTTGCAGAAGGCAACTCTGAAGCGGATGCACCGGATGGGTTTACCGTGAGCCTTGCGCAAGAAGGAGATGTCGGCGGTAACGGCGGCGAGTCAGATGACTACGAGCGTGCGATTGTTACGGTAGACAGCAAAGAATACATTATTCAGAACAACTATTGGGGAGCCGGCAGCGGGTATCAGACACTGCATTTCGTAGACAACAGTTTTGAGATTACCTATTTCAGCGGCAGCTCCACCGGTGGCGGGGTTCCGGTTTCATTCCCATCGATTTACGTGGGACAAAACGGCTCCAAAACGCTCACCACGACCAATACTGATAATCTTCCTGCGCGCATCAGTTCTATCTCCAGCGCAAATACAACCGTCCGTTGGTCCGGAAGCGGTTTAGACGATTCAAACGCGACTTATGACATTTGGTTCTCCAATGACAACCCTCCGTACGGCGGTCAGATATACGGTGATGCGGTTTCCGGTTTTGCAATGCTTTGGCTCCACAAACCAGGCGGCCGTGTGCCGATCGGTGGTTCTGCAGTCGGAACTGCCAGCTTCTGCAATCACACGTGGGACGTTTGGGCAGGGCCGCGCGGCAGTTCGCCGGAGTATCCCGACTTATCCTCGAATCGTCCGGTGATTTCCTACGTGGTGCAGGGCGGCGATGTGACGAATTTCACTTGCGACCTGAAAGATATGATGAACGACGCCACTTCCAATTCCTACAACGGATACAGCCTGAATTCCAGCTGGTACCTCACCGACGTATTTTTCGGATTCGAAATTTGGGGCGGCTCGCCGGTCGGTTCCTCGGTCGATGAATTCACTCTGAATGTTCAATAATTGCTTAAACCAACGAACTGTCTTACCGACAAGGATACGTACAAAGCGCAAAGGGTTGCTTTCAAGCGCGTGAAGGCGGCCTGGGGCTGAAAACATCAAATTTCCAGGCGACGTTTTGCGGTTTTTCAGACTTGGTGAGTGATGCTTGTGGTGCAAGTGAAATAATTTTATTTGCTTGTAAAATTAGTCGGTTGAACGGCGGAAATCCGTTCTATAGGTTGTTTTTCCGTACTGAAATTTCAATTATATGGTATGCTCGGATCATTCTGGTAAAGTGCTTAACTACCTTTTGCCTAGTTTTGTTGAGAACACTTTCCGTAAACACCAGTAATGCAGTCTGCTTCTAGGGCAGACGTAACATATACTCTTAGTTGGAGGTTCCGATGAAGAAACTGTTATTTTTAGTGTTAGTACTTTTCGCGGTCGCTTGCGGCGGCGAGACAACCACAATGTACGTTCCACCGGATGCAGACGGAGATGCCGATGGTGATTCCGATGGAGACGGCGACGGTGACAGCGACGGCGACAGCGACGGCGACGGCGACAGCGACGGCGACAGCGACGGCGACAGCGATGGCGACAGCGATGGCGATAGTGACGGCGACAGTGACGGCGATAGTGATACCGACAGCGATAGTGACACCGACAGCGACAGTGACACCGACAGCGACAGTGATACTGACACGGACACGGATTCCGATACGGACACGGACGCTGATAGCGATTCCGATACGGATACAGATGCCGACTACAACACATCTGATTCACCTTGCTATGACGCAGATGCAGGCGCGGGTGAAACAGCGTGTTTCTCATGGGCCGGTTGGGGCGCCAACGGTGATACCGGCGCCTGCGAAACACCGACCGCAGCGTGCAAGAACGACACCACTTGTGTGGATTTAGAAGAGTGTATTAACGCAACCTGGTCTTCTGCTGATTGGGAAACTCTGCAGCAAGATTGCTTTAACACTGCGGGGACGGTGGCAACGGATTTATATTGGGCCTATGTACAATGTATCTATTGCGATGCCTGTGATATCGCCTGTGCGCAAGACGCGGAGAGCAAACACTGTGACGAATATGTGGGTGGTGACGGTGATACCGATACTGACACCGACACCGACTCTGATACCGACACGGACAGCGACAGCGACACAGATACCGATACCGATGGCGACGGCGACACCGATACCGACAGCGACAGTGATACAGATGCGGACACGGACAGCGACACCGACACTGACCCGAGAATCTGTCCCGACATCAATCCCGGCGTTTCATGGGCGATATACGATACCGGGTTCTATCAATCCGGCGAGCTTCACGGTCATGTGTACACGTACGACCAAGATCCTCCCGAGCAGGTGGTCGTAGACGGTGAAACCCTGACAAAATCGAGTACGATTTCACCTCAGGATTTCTTTGACATCAGCGCCAATGGTCAGATGTGTGTAACCGGAACCGTCGGCATCAACTACAGCAGCGCGGGTATCGGTTTCCCCACATCGCAGGACTGCACGATGGATCTTGAAGAGAAGGACGCCATTACTCCCGATGGAAACGGATTGCGTGTGAGCGTAACCGACAATCAGAACACCGAGGGATTGCGCATTCAAATTCAAACCGCCGATGGCGCCACGGATGAAAACTCCAGATGGTGCGCCAACCTTTCCGGTGATGGCGCCGAGTATATTCCATGGAGTCAGTTCAACACCCAGTGCTGGCCCGGCGGCACCGGCGTCAGTTACACCGAGGCGGAGTCTCCGCCCATCACCGATATTATCATTCAGCCCATCGCCCTTGAAGCAACTGAAGTGGCGTTCAACTACTGTGTTGATTACGTAGAAGTTGCAGACGGCGACTTTGAACCTTCGGTTTGTTCCGGCGGTGGTAACGTTACGTCCGGCGCCACTACTACGAGTTCTTCCGGGGCGTTTATTCCTGTTACGAATAATGGCGTAAACTACAACGTTCATCCGAACTTCTGGGGCACGAGTGACGGATCAGCTGATTTAACCGTCGGCGGTTCAGGGAATATTTTTACCATCACAGATCAGCGTGCGTCTACCACGACCACCGATGTGCAAATGTTCCCCGCGGCTATTTTCGGTGGAAGTCAAGCCGGCACGTGGACATCCGGTTCCGGACTCCCCATGT
>JAFGXQ010000133.1 GCA_016936575.1 Deltaproteobacteria bacterium | reverse complement strand
TTTTCATAACGACCTCCTGAAAAATTTCAGAGGCCATCCTACAGCATCAGAAAACCCGCTGTCACACATGCCCACCGGAAACTCACTACCTAATTGGTTACCTGGGTGGGGGTCTTCGGGGTCTTCGCTAGCGATATAGCGGAACAGCAGTTGAACGATTTCATCGAATGCCGCCTCTCGTTTTGCTCCTGCAAGACCGCTTGTTACCATCCAATGGGACAGCTCTTCCACACTCTGCACTAAGATATTGGCCATCATCTGATGGTTTCCTGCTCGAACGATAGGAATTTTTTTTAGGACATCAGCTGTAAGGGAAACGTACCGTTTTTCGGCTGCCATTCGCATCCGCTGCATTTGAGGCATACGCTTCGCTTCGATCATTAAGATATCGTGGAGGGCGGGAGATACCTCATGCATGTGAACTACCGCTTTCACTAGTAGTCGCAAGTTATCTTGAAGTGATTGCTCAGGGGAAGATAGTCGGAGAACGCAGTTCTCTATTATCGGCAGTTGCGCCTTCATCTGATTTTCGTAAAGTGCGCCAAGCAGAACGGTTTTATTGGGGAAGTATTGGTACAGAGAGCCGATTGAAACACCGGCGCGTGCGGCAATTTTGTTGGTGGTCGTTCCGGCGAATCCCAGCTCAACAAATAACTCTCTGGCAGCTGTTAAAATTATCTCGACAGTCTCCTTTGACCGTTCCTGGGAAGGTTTTTTTCGGGTAGTTTTGGCTTGCAGTTTTTGCGGCGCGACCTTCTTAGAAATATGAGCAACCGGTTTGGATTTTTTGCTGTGAGACGGGGCGTTCTTTCTATTTATTACATAATTTCGGGGGGTTTCCTTGTTTTGGGTCATGACTTTTTGCTCCTGATTATTGCGAGTAGACAAAATGAGCAATAACTCACATTATCAATGTGAGCAATCGTTTATATTTGCAAGAAAGGGTATAAAAATGAAACGACAATCATTCGTTGGGGCGACATTGTTGCTAACCGCATTTGCATTGTTCAATCTGATTCGTTCCCCAGATGCCTTTGGTGCTTCTCAGCCGGATAACTCCACAATCGTTGGAACATTAATCTTTGAAGAGGAAGGTACATTCCACATTTACTTGGTGGATGAAAGCACTTTCAAAGTTCCCATGAAGGGAGTTCGCAAAATAACGGTCCGTCCAACCGGTCAAGAACAAAAAGCGAGTACAGCAAAATTCAGGTTCAATAATATTCCCAAAGGCATTTACGGCATTCGTTGTTTTTTAGATCAAAACGATAACGGAAGATTGGATCGTAGTCTGTTTGGTCCAAGCGAGCCATGGGGCATGTCTTTTAAAAATAAACGTTCGATCGGTCGGCCTCACTTTGAACAAATCTCGTTTGAATTAAAAGGCGGTACACGCAGTGTTCGTATTTCCGTGGAATAGAAGGTCGTGCTATGGAGAGTAAGAAAGCAGCGCGTTTTTCGGTGCTGGTAATCAACGGCAGTCCCAAAGGTAGCAACAGCAGTACAATGCAATATGTCCGGTATATTTCGAAACAACTGCCGAAGCATCACTTTGAAACCGTTCACGTGGCCAAAAATATTGAATTGCTGAAAAAAGATCGGAACGAATTTAACTCACTCATGCAAAAGTTCCAAAATGCGGACGCCGTTCTATTTGGTTTCGGTGTGTGGGTTATTGGGGTTTCCTCTCAGTTGATGTCATTCATTGAAACCGTAACCCATGGGCCTTATGCAGCATGCTTAAAAAACAAACCCGTTGCAGTGATAAGCACTTCCATTCACTATTACGATCATTTGGCACATCAGTACATGCGGGCGGTATGTGAAGACTTACACATGCGGTTTATCGACGGGCTGTCTCTTGATATTGCAGACCTTCACAATAGCGATATTCGTAAGATAATGCGTCAGTTCGCTCAAAATTTCGCTGATTCGATTAACAACGGATATGAGAGTCCGAAGCAGTTTGCTGAATTGCCCAGGTCAACATTCACATATCAGTCCGGTCACATCACTCGGAGTATTAAGATTGGTCAAAGCAATCGTGTTTTAATTTTGACTGATGCCGATTCCCATTGTCAAAATGAAACCGCCATGGTGTTGCGTTTAAGGTCTGTTTTTAAAGGTGGGACCATTTCTGTTTATCATTTGAGTGACATACCGATGACGCAGGGATGTCGCGGCTGCATGCGTTGTGGGTACGACTACTCCTGTGTCTATCAAGACGGATTTACCGAGTTTTACAACGGCACCGCTATGGAGGCAGACATTCTCATTTTTTGCGGCACGGTGCGAGGACGATATCTGTCACCCAGATGGAAAATGTTTTTTGATAGAGCTTTTTTTTGGAATCACACACCATCCCTGGCGGGTAAACAGATTGGGTATCTTATTTCAGGTCCTCTGCGGCAAAATCCACATTTGGTAGAAACATTAGAGGTGACGGTGACTGCCCGACAGAACGCGAATTTTGTCGGCATTGTAACCGATGAAGATCATGACTCTGCCCATTTGGACAAACTGATTGACGATTTCGCGCACAAGGCAGCGACGTTATCAAGCATGCATTTTGTAGCGCCTCAAAACTTTTTAGCGGTAGGCGGTCAAAAGATATTCCGCGATGAAATCTGGGGTAGACTCCGGGCTATATGGCAGGCTGACTATCGCTTTTACAAACGTCATGGAATGTTCGATTTTCCACACCGAAAGAGGCTGTTCCGATTCGCAGGATTCCTGGCAATGCTCTTTTCGCATCTTCCCTTTTTTCGAAAACGGTTTTACAACCTGCTTGCAAAATCGCCTCCCATGCTGGTGCGTATAGTCGATCGGCATCCGTAGTTTTACGAACAAAATTGCCGTCTCTTCTCCGTTTGAATTTTTGTTGCATCTGTAGCGCCTGTTCAATGGAACAAGCAACGACATGCGGTACATTACGGTTGGATTGCAGTCCGAATGCGACGGCCAGATCGACGGGAACTTCTCCGGTGGTGGAATCCATGATCATGAACCCGGTCCGGCATGAAATTTTAGTGTTTCGAACAACCCAATGACATCGGTATAATAGTTGATGCAGTCTTCCCGCTGCAAGGTTTGATGATACACCCCGAATTCGATGGTCGTGTCATACGCTGGTCATTGTCCGGGCAGCGCCGTCCTCGATTCACAGCAAAACTTCCGAAGCGGAATATTTATGTCGCAGACAGCTATTTTAAGCGTGCTTTATTATTGTAGAGAGGGTAGTGTGTGACTTCATTTTCCGGGTGTTCTGGAAAATAGCCGCAATTGCCACCTGAACTTTCCGAGCGTTTACGGCAATTGTTTTTATAGCTTGGAAAACTAGGACAAAAAAAAATGAAACTGTACGTAGGCAATATGCCCTTCAGCATGGACGAAGAACAGATCAGATCTCTTTTTGGAGAATTTGGCGAACTGGAATCCATAAACGTTATTACCGATCGCGCAACCGGTCGACCTCGCGGATTCGCATTTGTGGAAATGCAGGATGAAGACGCGAAGCAGGCGCTGTCAGCACTTCACGATAAAGAAGTGGATGGACGCCGGTTGAAAGTCAATGAAGCGCAGGAACGTCAGAATCGCGGCGGCGGCGGACGCGGGGGATACGGCGGTGACCGAGGACGATATTAGTATTCCCAACCTGTGAACAACAGGGTCTCCTCATGTAAACCAATCATTTAAACCACGCCGTGGGTTGAGCATTCAATTGCGGTGTAAAGAAGTTGTGTTCTTCGATTCACAGCCTGGTTGAACCTGATGCTATCGACCCTTGCAGTTCATGCAGGCGACGACTTTGCCGGAAGGATTTTTGGTGAGATTATACGGGTGAACCGTTTTCCCGCATTTGGGGCATTCTCTGGGAGCGTCATCCGCACCGGAATTGCCCACCTTCCTTGCCGTTCGCTTCTTTTTTTCGGTCTGCTTCTCTGATTCCACCAATGCCGGAGGATTGTTGTACGGCGAAGATGCTGAGCCGAACTGAATAACTTCTTCTTTTTTTGAATTGGGGCCGCAACGAAGCAATCGTTTCTGATCAGAGAACAAAACCGTCATTTTATCGGAGGGCAGCACAAAAAGAACATAACCGTCTCCAAACGTCTTGTGGTGAAAATAGTCACCGGGTGCGTAATCATTGGAGTAGGCATACGGAGTGCATTTCTTTTCCCGTTTCTCCATGACGGCAGCGTGGTCCATCTGTATGCTTATTTTCGCGGCTCCAGCTCCGGCGCCATCGTCAGTTTCATTGTCTGAGGTTTCGGTTGAAAACGGATTGACAGCACCACTTGCCGGGCACCGCAAATGTGCTATCCCGTGACGGGAAAACACTATTTGATGAGGTTCTTTCTTTTTGCAGTCCGAACAAGTCATTCTTACAGTGGGTTTATTTTTCATTGAGTCTGTTCTTTTCGCTTTCCGGCACACTGCTCATTCATCATACTGCAACGACAAAAAGAAAAATGTACCAATGGGGTGTAGACGTCGCATATTGAACTCACGATTCACGTACATTTCGCCGGTCATGTAAAAAGCGGTTCGACATGAGTATTAAAGCGGCCATTCTTCTTTGCCGGCCTATTTCGTTGTTATCCTCAATGCGACGTATTTAATTTAAGCTATGTTTCAAAGGTATAAGCATAACAATTATCATAGAGAAATTTCACAGGTCTTCTGACAACCATTCGCCTTCATTATTAAGTATTTCCCGTTGTCAAACGACGCAGTACGCTACGATTGTGGAATCAGGTCATCAATTGTGCACTGCGCAAGACAGGTCACTTCATCGCATGCACTGTAATAAAGCAATAGCGAATCATCGCTGGTTTGCACAACACCATTTAAAAAAACCACATTCGGCACAAAACCTTTGGTTTCATACGATGCGGAAGGAAAAAGAATCGGTTGCTCTCCCTGATATATAATTTTCGACGGGTCATTTATATCCAGCAGCATAACCATCAAACAATAATAGTCAGCCCGACCTTGAAGTGATTTACCATGATAAATGACCAGCCACCCTCGTTCTGTTTTGATCGGAGGCGCACCGCCGCCAATTTTTTCACTCTCCCATAGGGTCGCCCCAGGGCGGAGCAGACACTGATGCTGCCCCCAGTGAATTAAGTCTGGAGATTTGGCTATCCAGATGGAACTTTTTCCAAATCCATGGTTAAACGGTCTGTGGAGCGCCACATAGCTACCGCTGATTTTCTCCGGAAAGATGCAAACATCCTTATTGGGAGCGGAAAAAATCATACCTAGATATTCAACATTCTTAAAATCAGTTGTTCGCAGTAGAGAAGTACCGTAACTATCCCCGGAAACTGCGGTGTAGTTGATAAAATAGGTATCATCAATTTTGGTAATTCGCGCATCTTCCACTCCAAATTCCTCCGACGGGTTGACCGGCATCCAGAATGGTTTGGCATCTATTTTAAAATCAATGCCATTGGAACTTCGCGCAAGCCGCAAATGACTTATTGTTGAAACATATTCTTTGTCTCCAACCAGGACAGCGCGACTATCTTTTATCTGAACACGCGGATCGCTCCGACTCAGATGAAGAACGCGAAGAGACGGCTGTGATGATGTAAATTCATATGTCGGAATCGATACAGTGCCAGGGGTCTGAATGCAACCCTCAGCGACTCTAAGCAACAACAGGGTTTCTTTTCCCAATTGCACTGCGCCGGGATTTAATGCACCTTTAACCATCAGGCGCTTATCCGACGGGGGGATCATATCAGGTGTAATGATGGGGTTTCCATGATATTTATGCATGTCGTTCAACCTCGTTTCAGCCAGGACAGCAACTGCTGTACATCAACCAATGCAATTCGCGTTGCATAGTCGCTCATTGCGTATGGAAGAATCAGCTTGCCGTTGTGAATCATGGACCCGCATGAGTACACGACATTGGGTACATACCCTTCTCGTTCGTTTTCATTGGGAACCAATAATGGTGAGTTGCTTCGCCCAATGATTTTTGACGGATCATCAAGATCCAACAATAACGCACCAATGGCATATCTTCGCATGGCGCCTACACCGTGAGTAACGACCAACCAACCCTCTTTTGTTTCAATTGGTGAACCGCAGTTGCCAATCTGATAGAATTCCCAAGGCCAGGCTGGCTTCACAATGCACTCGCTTTCGCGCCAAAACTGAGGAGACAACGAATACATTAAATAAATATATTCGTTATCCTGCCTGCCGAGCATAGCGTATTGCCCGTCAATTTTGCGTGGAAACAGGGCCATTCCCTTATTTTGAACGGCTTCTCCGTTCAGCGTTCGAATTTTAAATAGCTGGAAATCGTCGGTTTCAATAATTTGGGACAGCATATTTTTCCCGTCCCATGCTGTGGCGGTCGCATAATAGCTGATCGATTGGTTGTCATCAACAAAACGAACGAAGCGCGCGTCTTCGATACCGTGCTTTTCAGCCGAAGCATTGGGAAACAGGCATCTTCCATCGATGGGAATGTCCGAGGCAAAAGCAACATCATAGTTTGCCTCAATTATCCATTTCAGATTCTGCTGGGTATTCACGTGCGCGTGGGAAAACGCCGGTCGACTGTTGTGAACGTCTTTTATTGCTTTTTTCACGTCGGTCATCGTGAATGTATCCGGCAGCTTATCAAACACAGCGTCGGTATATTCATTTCGAAATGACATATCCATGCATTTCTGTCGCAGCACTTGATTGGAAAACCGACTGTTGGTCACCGTCACCGGACTGTTTACAAATCGGGTGGGGGAAGTCACTGTTATCTGGTGCTGCGCGTCAATTACGCCCTCGCGAAATGTGATAGAGGAAAGATGTCCCTCTCCCACTGCGCGCAGACTCATAACAAACCGAACCGACCCTTTCTTCAATCCGGATTGATCTGGATGCGGCGCCATAGAAGGGTTGAACAGCGCTGCCGATTCAAGGGAATACTCGCTCGTAAAGTATGCGCCAATCAACATTTTCCGAGTTACACTGGGAGCGGTATCTGTAAATTGATGTCGCGAAATGCTTTCGTATCTATCCAGAAATGTTTTTTCAACCTGAATATGTCGTCCGGCAAAATCGACTAGAATTTTTTGCAGATGCTCTTCAACGTCATCGTCGCTTTGCGCCGCAATACGCGCCAAAATTTTAGTGATACGATGTTCTGACGGAATAAACGGACGAATTAAAACCCGTGACGCATCGGGTTGAATTCTGATGTTTGTTCGAACAATCTCAGGAAAACACATGATATACGCCTTTCGTTTCGAAATTTCCGTGAAGGGCATTCACAGAATTCGACTTGAAATCAGGCATTCCCTTTTGCCCAACTAATCTGATTCAGGGTCAAAAATGCTAACTGACAGTATCCCGTGGCTTCTGTTCCCTGATTTCGGTTCAGTCCCGAGAGCGTCAACGCATCATGACAACCGCCTGTTGAAAAATTGTAAAGCGATTCTCCCACCCGATTTTCTCCAAGAAACCAATCCAGTGCACTTCGAATACCAACCAGCAGTTTCCGGTCATCCGTTTTGTTAAACAATGCAGCCATCGCCTCGATGTACATGGCTGCTGTAACCGGCAATTCTTCTCCGTTGAGATTCTCTCCTTGCTTTTCAAACAGGCTGCCGTTGCCGGTGATCAGGTTCGACTGCTCTATCACGTCCGCGCATTTAGAAAGGAGAGAATCCTCATTCAATATCATTGCCGCCACATATAATACCTGCACTGCCATAGGCCAATCGGCCGCGCCCCACGTTCGAACCCAGTCCTTTGAAACAATTCCTTTTTCGAAACAGGGCAACTGGGCGACAAGAAATCGCTTCATCGCGGCAGCACCGGGAAAGCGTTCCAGATAGTTGGCCGCTCCCAAAATGGCATAGGCGGCAGCTCTTTCAGATGTCAGAGGTTTCTCCGGCATGATTCGACAGATCAAATCGCTGGCAATAGAACTCAGATACGCCGGTCCCCGCCATATCAGATATCCCAGGGACCACATGACTTTACCCAAGTCCACTTCCGAGGCATGCCCCTGTGGCTGTCGGGAATAGTCGAGTTTCGCTGCTGCCGAATAGAAATCACCATGACCGATCAAGGTTTGAATCAGTGCAAGGCAACGTTCGCATAGCTGCAACGATTCTGATGTCTTGTGAATTTCATGAAATTTGCAGCTGGTTATCAGCGTCGAAGCCGCAATATTCAAACTGTATCCATGAAACCAGTCAGGAATAGAATGAATCGCATGCGTCGCGGGACCTGTATCGTCAGACAACCGCAACAGATGATTCAGCTTCGGAGTCGGCACCTGGATGGCGGTTGTACCGGTGGGTATATTGTTGACCGCGATTTGATGAGAATTCACTCTCTGACGCGCTTCGTCAAACAAATTCAGATACGCACTCGCAACTTTAGACCATACCATATTCTGACAGTAGAGGTACGCCTGCTTGCGCATCGCACTGAGCGAAATATTGTCATCCAGCAGGCTGACAATGGCACTTGCCAGCGCACCCGAGTCCTGGGGAGGCACCAACAATCCCCGCCCTTCATCAAGCAGCTCTTCCGCATGCCAGTATGGCGTGGACACTACTGCTTTCCCCGTACCCATGGCATAGGCAAGAGCGCCGCTGGTGATCTGTTCCATGAAAAGATAGGGGGTGACAAAAATATCGGACGCACCGAGATATTCAAGCAATTCATTCAATTCGACGAACTCGGGATAAAACAATACATTGCGTTCCAGCCCCAGTTTTCGAACGATTCGCTGTAGCCCCAAGCGATAGGATTCCCCCTCTTCACGAACAACGGCGGGGTGTGTTGCGCCAAGAATAACGTACGTTGTATTGGGGTGCTTTTTGATAATTTGGGGCATCGCGTTGATCATATATTCAATGCCCTTGTTTCGCGTCAGCAATCCGAAGGTCAAAATGACTTTCTGTCCTTCAACGCCGAACTTGTCCTTGAAAAAATTGGGATCAATAAATGGTACGTTGTGGATTCCGTGTGGAATAAATGCAATCTTCTCAGCCGAAATGCCGTAACTTTCCTCCAGGAATTGAAATGCACGCCTACTCATCACGACAAGTTTGTACGAATATGCTGCAATCTGAATTAAAATTTCACGTTCATCAGCCGTTGGGTGTTCCAAAATAGTATGGCAGGTCGTCACAACAGGGCGATTCAACTGTTTTAAAAAACCTAAAATATTCGAACCCTTTTTTCCACCGAAAATTCCATACTCGTGTTGAAGACACACAACGTCAATATTGCTGAAATTCAAAAAATCGGCCGCTTTGGTATAATCTATTGAATTGTTCTGTCTGATTTCAAATTTTACCCTGTCGGGATACGCGTATCCTGTCGCGTTATCGTTGACAGCCGTCACAACAACAGACTGTTCATCTCCCGCCTGCTTTGCAACCGCCTCCGCCAGGTCGAAAGTGAATGTAGCGATACCGCACTCGCGAGGCAAATAATTCCCTACAAACGCAATACCGCGATTGCGCTGAATATTCACAGACTGGTACATGATGGAATCCTTCCTGACATTTATGTAGAGCAAAAGGCGGCGCTGCTTTTCAACCATTGAAAAGGGACGCAGGAGATGCGACGAATCAAACTATACAGGATTTATAATAAGTTGTATTTATAATTCGACATGTGTGTACGGCCTGGCAATTCGTTTCATTTTTCGAATTAACGGCCGGTGGCCACTTTTACACTGATGTTGTGTCCATCCAGCTCATAACCATCCATTTCTTCAACTGCTTTTGCCCCATCATGACGGTTTTCAAACGTAACAAAAGCAAATCCTCGCGACTGATTCGTGTTTCTATCTCGAATGACTGCCGCTTCAGAGATTTTTCCAAATTGGGAGAAAATGTCCCTCAATACCTCCTCTGTCACTATATCAGTGAGACTGCCGACGAATAACTTGCAGGGCACGGTTGCCGCTGCTTTAGGCGCTGATGCGCGTTCCTCAATCATTCGCATGGCATCTGCGCTCGACGGCAATCGGCCGACAATGTCTTCTGCTGAAACGATTTGAAATTCTTCCGGTCCTTCCTGTTGCCGCTGTTTCCGGCGTTCCGCTTTGGCCTTTTTCTTTTGCGCCTTTTCTGACGCTCGCTGTTTTTTTTCTTGTGAATAATTATTTCTACTCATGCCCCGCCTTAACACAATCCCTGAATTAAAGATGTAAAAATAATTACGCCCTTCAGTAAGACCTGTACAGAATAACGTTTCGCAAATCATTAGAGGTAGAGAACTGCAGCGGCGCTCGTTGGTTTGACTGTCACTTCTACCTCTCGGATATGCGTTTATATTTTTTTAATTTTCGATACAGCGTCGCGGTTCCAATGCCAAGCTGAAGCGCCGTGCGAGCCTGATTGCCGCCATTCATGTCCAGGACAGAAAGAATGTGTTTGCGCTCCACTTCGTCCAGTGTCTCAACCGGTGTATCGACACAAGCTCCTTCTGTTACATCCTCATGCTCCGCGCTATCAGATGTTGAGTGTCTTTGTATTGCTGCGGGTAGATCTGTTGCGACCACGCATTGATGCTGAGAGAACAACACCGCCCGCTCTATCGAGTTTTCAAGTTCACGAACATTTCCAGGCCATTGATAACGAAGCAGAAGGCTCATCGCGTCATGATGAAAACCAATGATGTCACGTTTATTTTTTTTTGAAGCTGCCGAAAGAAACAGATGGGCCAATGGCAAAATATCGTCTGTCCGTCGTCGCAATGGCGGTACCTGCAATTCTATTACGTTTAGTCGATAATACAAGTCTTCCCGAAAAAATCCATCGACCACCGCCGCCGCCAAATCGCGATTCGTTGCTGCGACAATACGCACATCAATTGGTCGAATGATATTTTCACCGACTCTGCGCACTTCTCTTTCCTGCAGCACTCTCAAGAGTTTCACTTGCATTTCCGCCGACACTTCACCGATTTCATCAAGTAAAATGGTTCCCCGGTCTGCTGTTTCAAACAATCCCGGGCGGGTAGAAACCGCTCCTGTGAATGCACCGCGGACATGACCAAACAGCTCACTCTCCAGCAACGGTTCGGCGATTGCGGCGCAATTCAGTGATACAAAAGAACGTCGTGCCCGAAAAGACGCCGCATGAAGCAATGTAGCAATGCGTTCCTTCCCCACACCACTTTCTCCAGTGATTAACACGGTGGCGTCCACGTTTGCCACACGTCTGGCCATTTGTATCAGCGTCTTCATTTCGCCACTGTGTGCAACGATGCCAGGCCACTGTTCAACATCCGTCCCCCCACTCAAATAGCTATTCACTTCTTTTTCAGCGTTATTGTCTACAATCATATAGCGCTCCATGGGGCTTTCATCTTATATATAAATACACAGCTTTCAGCGATCATTCCAAAAGCCGGACGTCATTAAAAACAATCATCTTACTGTGTGTTGAATTTGTTGCGAAACACGACACGATGGACGAACAGTAAAATCACTGGATTCTCTTACCAGCAGTAAACGTAACCACATAATCGACCACTGCATCATTTTGATGGCAACATGCATTCATTTTGATTGATCGCAGCACGCAAATTTATAGCAGCAACCAATGCAATCATCCGGAAAGTCTTATGAAAAACAGACTGATAATATTTGTACCAGGGTGGCGCCGAATGTGCATATAGAATTACACATGCAAATCGGTGACTTGGTACAAGCGCTACGAATGTAGTTTGGCCTGTCGTATTTGTGGTTACCGGTGAAATTGCAAATAGACCATTGAAAAAAGTCGATTGTTTTTCATCAGTTTATTTTCACTTCATAAATTCAGAAAGCAGCAAAAAATATGGATATCCAAATCAGTGACGAACTGCAGCAGCAAAAGCTCGAACACCGACCGCATCTTTGCCGGACACGATTTAGTAAATGGACCGACCTGATTTATGTGAATTTATGTCGACCGTTTATTCCACTCTCTGAAACATGTGGTCCATCAACGAACCAAATACTATTGTCTTCGCACGAATTGATACCAACTGCACATGATGGAGCAAACAACACGTAACAGCCGATTCTGCGGAATCAGATTGAACAAAAAAATGAAACCGAAAACAGTGAAAATCCCATTTTTTCCGATTATCTGTAATGAGTGCAACATACCGGCATTGGCAGATATGAGAGGCAAACCTCTTTGCATCGGTTGCCTCTTCGCAGCCGTTGGTAAAATTAAATACAATGAGCCATTACAAATAACCCCACTAAGTCCGGAGGTCGCGTTCAACCTTTCTTAAAGAACGTGCCCCGATTTGGGTCCGCAACAGGAGAAACCCAACAATGGGTCCCAAAATGAACCATGGCTTTGCTTATCCGGCGTTTCGGATTTGTTCAATGTGCTGGGATGTTCTAATTTTCACGACCCCTGAGAACACATGCAATGCAGCAATTCATGTTCGAAAAATATCCAACAATGACAATTTCTACAGCGATTGCGGACAATAACTTCTCAGCCAGATGCATGGTGTATTCAATTTTGAATGAGTTGTTCCACAGTGTGAACCGCTTTTCTGAGTGGGATTGCTGTTATCAGGCTTCCGGCCAAAGATGACTCGTAAATGTCCGTAAACAGGTGTCAAAATGCAGTATCAGACGATTATATTCATTTTTTGGGGAACCATCGCGGTAGCCGTATTCCTGTCTGTGCTAAGTGCTGCTTCGTTTGGTCTTAAACGACGAGCTGCGTTAATTATCAAACGAATTGAATGCTTTATTCGCTCAGTTTCACCTCCTGATTAAGAGTGGAATTCACGCCCACGTATTGACGAAACATGTGATTTTGAATCAGCGAATAATGACGTTTTCAGCATTTTCGGTTGTGTTTCAGCAAATGTGTGTTAGATTCCGACAACAAATCAACGGGCGTCGCCGGTCGGCGTCCCGCCAAGTCTAGTAAAGAATCCAAACCGTTTCCTTCCTCACCTGGCATAACAAAAAAAGTTACCATTGATCGGCGCTGCCCATTGCAGCAGGTGTAACTTCGGAGAATACATATAATGACATTTAGAGACCTCGGTTTAATGCCGAGCCTTCTGAAATCCGTTTCAGAAAAAGGCTTCAGTCAGCCGTCCCCTATTCAGCAAAAAGCAATTCCGTTTATCCTGGAGGGGAAAGATCTGTTGGGCGGCGCGCAAACCGGCACCGGAAAAACAGCTGCGTTTGCGTTGCCGGTACTGCAGCTTCTGGAAAAGCAGAACAATCGCGAGCACTATCCCCGAGCGCTTGTTCTGACACCAACCCGCGAACTGGCAGAACAGGTTCACCGCAGCTTCATTGATTTTGGAAGCCAGCTGCATCAGCGTTGTGCGGCGCTATATGGTGGAGTGAATATCAACCCGCAGATTCAACAAATCGGTCACGGAGTCGATGTGCTTGTCGCCTGCCCCGGGCGTCTTCTTGATCTGGTTAATCGCGGACACTTGGATTTGTCCCGGATTAAATTTCTCATACTCGACGAGGCGGACAGAATGCTTGATATGGGATTTTTACATGATATCCGCAAGCTGATTTCGCTTCTGCCTTCCCAAAGACAAAACCTGCTGTTTTCTGCCACATACTCAGACAGCATTCGGAAGTTTGCCTGCAATATACTGAAACAGCCTATTCTAGTGGAAGTGTCGAAAAAGAACGAAGCCGCTCATCAGGTAGCCCAATCCGTTTGTCACGTCGCAGCGGACCAGAAAAAAAATATGCTGATCAAACTGATACGGTCGGAGCATCGAGCTCAGGCGCTGGTGTTCACCCGGACCAAACACGGAGCGAACAAGCTGGCACAACATTTGGATAAACAGGGTATTGATGCCGATGCATTCCACAGCAATAAAAGTCAGTCTGCGCGCACCAATTCACTTAACCGGTTTAAAAACAACCATATTCAGGTACTGGTGGCAACCGACATCGCAGCACGAGGCATCGATATCGAAAAACTGCCCTGGGTCATCAATTTCGATCTGCCCAATGTGCCTGAAGACTACGTCCACCGAATCGGTCGAACCGGTCGCGCCGGCGAAACAGGTAGAGCGGTATCTCTAGTGACACCGGACGACATACATCTGCTTCGCCAGGTGGAGAAACTGTTGGGCAACAGTATCGACCGAAACAATTCCGCAGAACCCATACCCAGTGATGAATCTCAAACAACCGTGCCCCCGTCAGATCCGATCCCGTTTCATCACCGGAAACATCGGTCAAAAAAAAATACGACTGATCGGTTTAAACGGCGCCGCCGAACCACCAGAAGCACTGCGACACAGCAATCTGCATAGATGCCGCGCGAAGGGAAGCCCCGTCACCCCGTCCCCGTCAAATTATAAACCGAATGCAGCGGCCAGGTCGGCGGGAACTTCTCCGGTGGTGGAATCCATGATCATGAACCAGGTCTGCCAGGGAATTTCGAGTTCTTCGAACAACCCGATGACATCGGTATAGTAGTTGATGTAGTCTTCCCGCTGCACGGTTCGATCATACACCCCGAATTCGTTGCAAATTACCGGAACCCCGTTTTCCACGCCCCACCGTTTGGCTTTCACGATTTGATTGTACATCCAGTTGGCGTTTCCCTTGCGATAGTAATCGTTCAACGCCATGAAGTGCCAGTCGGGCTGCGTGGGCATGAATCCGAAATCCGATGAGTATTCCGACCAGCGCGCCGGATCATACGGATACGGAATATTGCGGGTATTGCCCATATCAGACCAGCTGGCGCCCTGATGGGTGAAGACAAACGGTTCGTAAAAATGGAATACGTACACCATGCGATCATCCGTGAACGGAGTGCGCAGCGTCAGTAAACCAATCGAGTTCCACTGCACATCTCCGAACAGAATCACATGTGTGGTATCCACTGAACGAATGCCGTCTATCAGTTGCTGCGCAAACTCCCCATAGGGCTCCGCATCGACCGACGACACCCCTGCCGACAGTTCGGGTTCGTTCACCAGTTCGTAAAAAATGTCTTCCCGCGTATTGGCGGCAAAATGTTCCGCCACCGCAGTCCACAGCGCTACCGCCGCATCCACATAAACCGGGTCGGTAATGTCGAGGGAACTGTCGTACTGATGAAAGTCGATGGTGAGCGAAAGCCCAGCCTCCGCCGTCCACTGTTCAAAGTTGTCGAGAATTTCAAACAGCAGCGGCTCCACTGCGAATGCGGCTTCCCCGGCAAAGTATTCGTCGCGATTCTCAATGTACAAATCGAGATCCACCGGAAGCCTGAGCGCTTTAAATCCGGCGGCCGCCAGCTGATTCACATATGCCTGGTCGAACTTATACGACTCGAATTTTCCCTGCTCCAGCCAGTTGGTGAGGTTGTACCCCTGGTTCAGATAGGTCATCGCCAACGCTTGCAGCTCACTGTCGATGGTCACCGAAGAAAGAATGTCCCGTTCCGGCACGTCGGCGTCGCGAATCACCAAATCCGGCTCGATATTGAGTGTTTCGGCGTCGATGAACCCGAGGTTGTCGATATACATCTCCCCCTCCTGCCCGGTCACACCGCTGGCCTCCCAACTGAGCTGGGTCACATGATCGAGCACCATATCCACCGATTCTCCCCACCCTGCCTGGGTAAAGAAGCTGAACGGCACCGCCACCAGGGTCCAGTCCGACGCCGCATCGACTTCGATTCGGTAATAATCCCAATCGGTCACATCGCTGGTTTCAATGCGCATGGCATGGGCGGCGCCCTTGTACCAGTACGAAATGCCCGCGTACGGCGTGGCGTCAAACGCAGTGTCGCCTTCAAAAAAGGTCATGCCCCATCCCACGTAGGGCGCCCATTGGTAATCTCCCTGATCCAGATTGAAGGATAAATACAGCGAGGTCGTCGATTCGTATCCCTCACCGGTCATCGCCACGTTCCCGTCGGTGTCGCGTTCAATGCTCAGCGAGGAGGCGCCGCCGTTTCCACCGTCACTGTACGTGTACCAAAACCCACCCAATAACGAGAGGTTGTCACCGTCTTCAAAATCGTCCACCAGCAGTGCCAGCGTCTGTGACGGATTCGTTTCGGAGTCGTTTCCATCCGTATCGGTGCCACTGTCCGTGCCGGAATCCGTTTGCGAGTCAGTATCACCGGTGATGCGGTCTGAGTCGCTGTCCAGGTATGCCGGTGCGCTGTCGTCTTCACCGGCGCCGGGTTCAATCTTTTCAGCACATTGGATGAAAAACAAACTAAATACGGTCATGAATGCAAATTGTCGCAGAAGGGAGGGTGGTGTTGTCATGATTTTCCTTTTTAAGTCAGATAATGTGGTTGCCGAACATCGGCTCTACCATATGGTGAGCCGCACCCCCCGATTGGGCTCATCCAAAACACACGCGTCGCATAAAAAATACACCGCAGTCTGTATTAGTAGCACATATATCACATGCGCGCCGGGAAAAGCGCGCCCCCCACAACACTTTTTCCGTGCATTGAAAATAAAAGGAACACTTTTTTTCCTGCAGAGTGTTCCATGTACGAACCGCTCGTACATTGCGTTGTTCATCACTCTTTTGGAGCAAAACTATGACCCGAATGCCAAATTTTATTCTTCTTTGCGGAATACTGCTGGTTCAGCCGGCGCGGGCGCAGTCCCCCGGCAACGAATCCGCCGCGTCTCCTTCCGCCGACAGCGTCGCCTCCGACACAGACACCGCATCTGCAGATTCCGGTCTGGTACCGCCCACGCTGGTGACCTATGTGGATGCTCCGTATCCCGAAGCGGAATTCGAACAGGGGATTGAAGCAGCGGTTCTGGCAGAACTGGAAATCGACGCGGAAGGTCACGTAACAAATGTAACCGTTGTTGAATCAGCGGGCGAGGTATTTGACACCCCGGCGGCTGCGGCCATGAAGCAGTTCGTGTTTTCGCCGGCCACCCAGAACGGTGTGGCGACCCCCTGTATTCTTATGTACCGGTATAAATTCTTTATTCAGAAAGAAACTCCCGCGGACACAGACGCCGATGCCGACGCTGAACCGGCCGCCACCGCCGCGACCCTGCAGGGAACTCTGAAAGACTTTGATGACGCCCCCCTGGTGGGGGCATACGTGGCGTTGATTCCCGTGGGCGACCAGTGGCCCGAGGGGAAACCCGAAGTGATTGAAACCGAAACCGATGACGCCGGCAATTTCATCGCCCAGGGAATTCCCGCAGGTACTTACCGACTTTCTCTGGCGGCCGTGGGGTATAAAAAGTACGAAGTCGAGGAAACTCTTACCGCCGATGAACAGCGGGATGTGACCTATCGGCTGGAAACCATCAACGCCGAATATGAAGTGGTCGTGCGCGCAAAACGCGAAAAACCCGCACGGGAGGTTACCCGTCGCACGGTCAGTCGCGAAGTGATCACGCAGATTCCCGGCACCGGCGGCGACGCCCTGCGCGCGGTTCAGAACCTGCCCGGCATGGCACTCGCCAACTTTATGGGAGGTGAACTGGTGATTCGCGGCAGCTCTCACGCAGACTCCGGATTCTTTTTTGATTCCCTGCGCTCTCCCCTGCTGTATCACTTCGGCGGCCTCACATCGATTGTCAATTCCGACCTCATCGAATCGATTGATTACTATCCCGGCAACTTCTCGGTTCGCTACGGACGCGCCACCGGCGGCGCCATCGACGTGAACACCAAGACGCCGAACACCGAACGCTACCACGGGTATATCGATGTGGATGCCTTTGACGGCGGTCTGCTGTTTGAAGGGCCCATCGGAAAAAACTGGTCTATCGCGGTTTCGGGCAGGCGCAGCTGGATTGATGTGATCATGAACAACGTGGACATGTTCGGTGACAGCGTGCAGATGACGGTTGCCCCCAGATACTATGATTTTCAAGTACTCGCCGATTACCACCCCAGTAAAAACAACAACCTGAAACTGTTCTTCTTTGCGTCGGACGACCGCTGGGAAATGAACTGGGACGACTCTCCCAACTGGGAAGGCGGCCTCGACCTGCATATTTGGGTATACCAGGCACAGGTGGAATGGATGCACCGATTTTCCGAACAATGGCAAAACACCTTCAACCTGGGATTCGGCACCAACGGCGTCTCTGATGTGGAAGGCGAAATGTCCCTCACCTGGAACATTTACCCGCTGATACTTCGCGATGAAGTCACCTGGACCCCCAACGAAAAATTCACCTTGCGCCTGGGTACAGATTCGGAGTTCAACTGGGCGAAACTCGACGCGTATGTGCCCGGTGATATTGATGTGGAAGGAGATACATACGACGCGGAACGGGTGGACCAGTGGTACGAACTGACCGGTAACCGTTTTTACTACAGCCCGTCGCTGTATGCGGAAGCGGACCTGCAGATGATTCCGAAAACCGAAGTGATTCTCGGATTGCGTTCCGACTACTTCAGCTCGGTGGATGCCTGGGGCGTGGACCCGCGACTCACCGCACGGTATCACCTCTTTGAAAAAACCACCCTCAAAGGCGGCGTCGGTCTGTTTCATCAGGCGCCCTCAGTGGAATACATCGACCGCGATTACGGCAACCCCGATTTGGACCTCATTCGCGCCGTTCATTACAGCCTGGGTGTGGAACAGGATTTCACCCCCAACCTCAACCTGAGCGTAGAGGGATTCTACAAAGACCTCGACAACGTGATGACCGCCTCCAACGACATGATCGTGCGCGACGGAGAGACCGTTCCCGAACGATTCGATAGTGACGGTGTCGGAAGGGTGTACGGAATGGAAATGATGCTCAAACACAAGGAAACCGAACGCTTCTTCGGCTGGGTTTCCTATACCCTCATGAAAAGTGAACGGCGAGATGAAGCGGGCGGCGACTGGCGACCGTTTGACTACGACCAGCGACACATACTGACCGCCGTGGGCAGCCTGAAGTTCGGGCGCGGCTTCACGGCCGGACTGCGCTTCCGGCTGGTCAGCGGCACACCCACCGACCGCATTGTGGGTGCCGGCTACGATGCCGATCGCAACGAGTATTTTCCGATTTACGATGGCAACAACGCGGGTCGAACCCCCACCTTCCATCAACTCGATTTGCGCTTCGAAAAGAAATGGCAGGGTAACCCGCTGGCGTTCACCGTCTATATGGACATTCAGAACGTGTACAACCACAAAAACGTAGCCGGTACTATGTACAACTACGACTACAGCGAGCAGGGGCATTTCTACGACTTGCCCTTCCTGCCCAGCCTGGGTATGAAATTGGAGTACTGACATGAACGCTTATACAAAGAATACTCTCATTTTCAGCTTGTTGATTTCAGCAATGATGGGGCTTTCGTCCTGCGCCGATGAGTTATCGGAAGTAACGACAGTGGACAAACTGCGGGTCCTGGGAGTTGCTGTGAATCCGCCTGAAATTCGCCCCGAACACACCGGGGCGGTGACCGTTGAGGTGCTGTGGCATGACCCCGAAATCGCCACCCGCAATACGCAGTTCGCCTGGGTATTCTGTCTCGGAGATGTTCCTGCGGCAACCGGATATGAATACTGCGAACCGGTGGACGCAACGCTGCTGCCGCCGACGATTGTCGACGCCGCGGACGGGGGCGATTCGTTCACGATTCCCGCGCTGCCGCCTTCATTGTTTTCAATGATTCCCGAAGGGGAATCAGCGGTGTTCACCGCCATCGTTCTGATGTGTGCCGGGGGTACGTTGCCCGACGCCGATGCGCTGCTGGCGTCTACGGAACCCAATATTGATTCGCTCTGCCGAAACGGCGACGCCGTATCGATGTACAAAAACATCACTGTTGCCAACGGAAGCACCTTCAACGACGATGTCAACACCGCACCGGCCATCCAAACGGTCACGATTAACAACAGCGCGCTGCAACCGGTTGTGACCGGTGATGAAGTGAATGAAATTGTATGTGTGGATAACAAGTGCGACCGCGGTCTCAGCGTGGACGCGGCCTTCACCCCCGAAAGCACGCAGAGTTACACAGTGGTGCGATTTGATGAACCGCTGGTGAAAACCGAACGGCCGTACATTTCGTGGTACGCCACCGGCGGTGAATTTGAAATGCCCTACACCATGACCAACGACGACGGCACCCTCGATATAATCAAGTGGAACCCCGACGAAGCCGGCGACTACACCCTCTGGGCAGTAGCCAACGACGGCCGCGGCGGCGTCAGCTGGAACACCTACCGCCTTCACGTGGGGCCATTCTAACAGAGCAGGTTATGCGCGTGCATCAACGTCGCCCGTCAACTGAACATAAGCACACCTCGACAGAACAGCGCAACACTTCGGCTGAATGGCCGAAACATGGGCGATGTTGTGCGCCACTTCCAGATTTTAAATATTGTTTAAATTGCTCTGCCATATGCGAGCGTTCAAACCATATTTTCACCTCACATCGCCACGGACGAAACTTGTACGTTGCGTAATTTTTCCCTTGGTTGTGGTCCTCAAATCGGCGTTCAAAATTCGACGTCACACCAACATATTTCCGGTCCGGCCAATCTCGGCTTCTCAATAAATATACAAACATTTCAACCCATATTCGAATTTGTCGATCCGCCGAAGTCGAAAATCCGCCGAAACGCCGCAGGAGTGAAGGAGGACAAACGACACACGAAGGCAGATGAATACTACTTTTACGGACATGAACTTAAGTTTGGACGAAAAATCGGCCATTTTGCTGAATGGAAGGTAGAAGCGAAATGGCTTTTGTACTTCCTAAATGTTCACCTCGACAAGAAGATTTTAGGTGCAATTTTCAGTGACGCAATTTTCAGTGACTCCGGCGCCCGTTATGAGGGCACCCGTTATGAGGATTCTCTTCATTCATCTTCCCCAAACCACCAGACTCAGTCGGCTTCCAAAATTTCCAGATAGCGCTCGGCGTCTTTCTTGATCCAGGTCTGAGGGCTGTTCAAAAAAGGCGATATATAGCTGGCCGGTATTTTCGCCCTGTATTTCAGCAGCGCGCTGAGCGCGTATCCCGATACTTCTTTATCGGCAAGAAGATCAATTAGAAGCTGAATACTGTCTTCTCGACGACGCTTCATTTTTGCCAAAGCCAATACAAGCATTTCTCTCGATCGTCCCAATGACTTGTTTTTTATTAATAGGACGAGCTCATCAAATATTTCATCGTCTGCGAGTACTTCCAACGCGTTGGCAATTGCCCAACGTACTCCGGTATTGGTCTCATCTATCGTGGAAGAGAATTCTCGAAGCAGAACGGGAACGGCGGCGCCGGCCCATGGTACAGATAGGGTTCGAATAATGTCTTCTTTGACAAATACATCAGAGATATTGGGCAGCCACTTGATCAGCACGGGAATCGCTGATTTAAACTTCTTTGTTCTCAATTCCCGGATGTTGCTCACATGAAAGCCTGCTGATTTCAAATCATCCAGAACCGGCATCGCATTTTGGCGATATTCTCTTGAATTCTGCTCTTTTTGCGCTTTTTTGATCGCCGTCTTTTGAACGAAACTCTCGTCGTTCTGGAGCTCCGCAAGTAGCTCGGCAGCGGTCTTGGAATTTGTGTCTATTCTTTTTTTCATTGCAAAAATTTTAACACTATATCGCCTGCTTTAATTGCGTCCTGAGGAGGTCCGGACAAAGTCGTTGTCGGTCTGACATACAATTCGAATATATATCCTTTTTGCTTTGCATATTCAAGAAAGTCGCACAATTGAATTGTATGAAAGGCTTTTAACATTTTTAACCTCGCCAATTATTCGGCTTGCATGATCTAGTACATCAGGAACACGGTACTTGTCTGTTTTCGTGAGGGACGTAATTATTGCAGTATTTTTTACTATATTTGCACCTGCTTCGCCGGCTTTACCCGTTGCTCTTACCGTTGCCATTTTTTCTGCTTGGCTGATCGTTCTCTTCGTGGCCTCCTCAATGATTTCCTTTGGGGCCATTTGCTCACCGGTTTCGGTAAGAACCGTCTTGGCAAACGCTTTCGCGACGAGTTTTCCCGCGCTGACCACAAGGGATTCAACCAATGTAACGATGTTTTCAGGTGACCGTAAAAATTAAACATGCGGGTAATGATTATATATCTTGTTTGTATTGATTTTACAGTTCCACCCATTCTTGGTTCAGATTCCCCACAACGTAATATGGATGGTAAAAGGGCTTTGGGATGCCCGTGATTAGCTACAACCATTCCAGGAAGGAGCGTTTTGTATGATTAGAGGAATATTATTATGGAGTTTGATGATTTTGGGGCTCTTCATCGCGGGTGGCTGTACGGATAACGGCGAAACCGGCAATGGCGACGCGGATACCGACTCTGACAGTGATACCGATTCTGATGGGGACAGTGATGGGGACAGTGATACAGACACAGACAGCGATTCCGATACAGACGCGGATACGGATGCGGATTCCGACACGGACACCGATACCGACAGTGATTCTGATAATTGTGTGAGTATCCCGGCTCGGATTGAAGCCGAAGATTACATCAATTACTCCGAAAGCGACGCAATCAACGAAGGCGCCGGTTGCGATCGCGGCGACGGCGTCGACTTGGAAACCACCCAGGACAACGCGGGCGGTGGGTGCAACGTGGGATGGACCGTGGCCGATGAATGGCTGGAATACTGCATCGACGCGGGAGACGGTGGAAACTTCAGTATCTCCACCCGGCTGGCAAGCGACGTGGCGGCGAGCAGCATACATATTGAAATCGACGGCAGCGATGTGACCGGTTCCATTGTTGCACCCACTGACGGATGGCAGGTCTATTCAGATGTGGTCGGTGTCGGCAACGTGGCCATCGGCGCGGGTACCCACACCATGCGCGTAGTGCAGGAAACCGGCAATGTGAACATCAACTGGATTGACATCGGCAGCGGAGACGCTGACACCGATACCGACACGGACAGCGACAGCGACACCGATGCCGATACGGATTCCGATTCTGATGGATATGAACTGGGGAATACCCCCGTTGAAAGTAATGGATGCGGCAACTCTTCGCCGACCTTGACCAGTGGCCCCCATAATATGTCAAGTGCCGGACTCGATCGAGAATACATTATCGACATTCCCGCCAATTACAATCCGAACAACCCCTACCGGTTGATCTTCGGTATGCACTGTATGGGCAGCAGCATGAACGGCGTTGTTGACTCCGAGTATTATCGACTGAAACCGTATGATTCGGCAAATAACACCATTTGGGTTGCTCCTCAGGGATACACAGACAGTTGGCCGTGGCGATCAGATGATAAAGACCACATTTTCTTTGAAGAATTGTACGCAATGATTGAATCAGATCTGTGCATCGATGTCTCACGGGTTTTTTCGGTGGGCTTCAGCTTTGGCGCCATGTACACCAATGGGTTGGCGCAGACGCATCAGAATATTTTGCGCGGGGTTGTTGTTTATGCCACTGCCGACTACAACATCTATTTCCCCGAAAACACCGGTGAACCCCTGGCATATATGGGCGTGCACGGCCTAAGCGATCCGACTTGTCCTTTCTGGTCCGGGCAGCAATCCAAAGATCGGTTTGTCTCCAATAACGGATGTGTTGTACCGGGTACCGTGCTGGAGGCTATTGCCGGCGGCAGCCATGTCACCTACGACTACGAGTGCCCCAGTAGTTATCCTGTGCGCTGGGCCACCTTCGATGGACAGCACACCGACATGCCTGTGGATCCGGGCCAATGGGAAACATGGGCTCCAGCAGAGAGTTGGGAATTCATTTCGCAGTTCTAAATCCCACAAGTTCTCCTTTCCGTAATTCATTGATTCAACAGCGGAACGGAAAAACCAAAATAATTAGGATGGTTGTCGCACTTAGCGCACTTCGGGCATTTAGAGGTCGCGATCGAATTGGGGTCGGATCGAATTGGGGTCAAGTGTTGACAGTTGACACTTTTTCGGGGTAGCGTTTTTTCCATTGGGTCTTCCAAGCGGATAATTGTTCGTTTCCGGTTTTGCATCTTTGAATGTTTTGAGCCACTTGTGCTTTTGTCTGCTTTAATGCTTTTGCGATTTCGGCTTGTGTCATCAACGTACCGTGAAATAATGCCCAGCAGGCAAATCTGCGTTCCGGGTTGCCGCCGGGGCCCATTACGGATGCTGTCAATCGGCTTTTAGGCGCCCCGGTAATGTCACAAAGTTCATTCAACAACTTCGACAGTTCTACGTGTCCTCCAGTCGGAGCAATATCAACCGGCTTGCCCGGCGCCGAACACAAATTCCAGAGAAACCAACCATCGTCGCGCCTCATTCCTTCCGGCCACGGCTCGGACTTGCGGTGAAGCCGCATGGTCAGCTCTTTCATCTCATCTGCGCTGCCGAACACCTGCTGCATTCCCGTCGTCGATAGCCACTTCGGTTCAGAATCTTTGCCCAGCAATCGCCGATAGCTTGTCCGGCTGAGCAACGCGTCAACTCGTGACACCAAGCCCGCTCGTACCGGATTCAGGTGAATATAAGCAAAAAGGTACATCAGATATGCGTCGTCCTTCACCACTTGGTTCTTAAATCGGCCGCGAAACAACGTGCCGTCCTTATTGTGACGCCGATTGTAGGACAGCGTGTATACCGAACCCAAATGTTTCATCGCCTGCGACAAATTGCCATGCCGGCTGCGCACCAGAAGATGAAAATGATTCGGCATCAGTGAAAACGCGTGAACCTCAATATCATATCTGTCAATCGTGTTTTCAATAGTAAAAAGGAACTCAACCATATCGTTGTCATCGACAAAAATATTTTCATGGTTTCGACCACGATTCATCACATGATGCCAAGCACCGGAATAATCTTTTCTTACTGTTCTCGCCATGGTGGATGTCTATCAGCTCTCCCGTCAAGTGTCAACTGTCCACACCTGACCCCAGTCGTGCCGACCCCAGTCGTGCCAGTCGTGCACACAATATTGCTTGGGCTACTTATAGTGTCTCTCCTCGGGTGATGGAGGACGTATTGTGCATACCCCACTTTCGGCATCCCCATATATTGCACAATACTCTTGTGGACGGCACATGTCATTGCGCCAGCAATAATCGCCCCAACATCTGTCTGAATACGCCACAGACACACCTTCCGATTCGGCGAAACATCGATTATCGTATGTAATGCCATCACATCCACACACCGGGGCCAACTCTTCGGTGCAATCGGTAGGTTTTACTCGACAATGACCGGTCTCTTCCTCACAAGAAGAAAAATGACAATACGGACTGGCGTTCAAACCGCAATCGTCATCGCCCGAACAGGTTTCCGCCGCGCAGTCGCCCTTATAGTCAATGGACACCCCTGCCGCAGCCGCAGTGCAGTCATTATCGTATGTCTGATGATCACAGCCGCAGACAGGATCAAATATCGTCAAACACCCAATGGGTTTTTCTGTACAAACCCCGTCCGTATCGCCGCACACAACGGTCTTGCAGTACTCCCCATCTTGGCATCCGTCGCTGCATCCTTTTTGCTCATTGGTGTCGGTATTCGTGTCCGTGTCGGTATCTGTATCGCGCATTGTATCTGTGTCCGTGTCGGTATCCGTATCTGAATCTGTATCCGTATCCGCATCCGCGTCCGTATCCGAGTCCGTGTCTGTATCCGAGTCTGTGTCTGCGTCTGTGTCCGCGTCTGTGTCCGCGTCTGTGTCTGTGTCTGCGTCCGCGTCTGTGTCTGTGTCTGCGTCCGCGTCCGCATCCGCATCCGCGTCCGTATCCGAGTCCGTGTCTGTATCCGAGTCCGTGTCTGTATCCGAGTCTGTGTCTGCGTCCGTGTCTGTGTCCGTGTCCGTATCCGAGTCTGTGTCTGTGTCCGTGTCCGTGTCCGTGTCTGTGTCCGCGTCTGTGTCCGCGGTTGGGTAAGTATCCGAGTCGCCTTGGATTTCAGAATCTGTATCCGAACTCTCTCCGGGGCTGTTGGCGTTGCATCCCATTGCGACGACGACAATAACCAGCAAAGCACATCCTACTATCGTTTTTGCTGCACATTCTTGAACGTGTGCAAGTAACCAATAAAATCGAGAATTGATCATTTTCCCCCCCACAAAGTCGAATCGCACCATTGGATTCCGGTGGTTGCTTTTAACCATTGGTGAACAGAACAAATATACCATTTTGGGAAGTAAAACAGTACCTGTTTTTAGTCATCAGAGTCGGGACGGGCAGCGCCCCTACGAATAAAACTATAGTTTGATTTGGGTTTCCGGGGTTGCAAGAGCCGTTCCCTTCACAGTGATTGTTTGGGACTCGTTGAATTGGCATTCAATTTTGAGGGAATACAGAAATTCATCTTGTAGGATGTCTTGGGGAACGGAGAAGACGTTTTCGGCTTCGGTGACCCGTTCCAGTGGGGTGAACAAGGTCACACCGCTTTTTTGATAGGAAAGACGCGTGACGACCGAAAGGGGGTTTCAAACTTGTACCAGAGACCAATACGCGTTGGAGCGGTCCTTTACATAAAGCGATGTGGGGCCATCAAATACTTTGGGGTGTCCTTCACACGAAACGAATTGCCAATCGCCGTCGTATCTGCCGGGGCCGGATGTCATGGTGTCTCGGGCAGGGGCGCCACCTAAATCAACACCACAGAATTCGTGATGTTCCCGCGGCAACCGGCTATGACCGGTGACGAAGTGAATGAAATTATATGTACAAAATGGTATTGAACAGAATCAGGGTGTGGTAGTTCCCGCAGCGGGAGCAGGGATAACCGGGGGCGCACTTTCGGTTCCCTGGGGCGCGGGCGCGGGGGCTGTTGTTTCCGCTGCGGCCGGTGCGGCCAGCGGCGCGGCGTATCCGGACGGATCGAGCTGGCCCTCTGTGAATCGAATGTATTGGGTCAGTGCCTGACGCAACTCCGGCCATTCCTGATGTACTTTTTCGTCGGTGATTTCAGCCGGTTTTTTCTCGTACATCACCACGACCAAGTACATGGTGGATGTGCCTTTGATAATGTAGTAGATTTTTTTACCGCCGGAATTCAAATTGTAAATCAGGCCTGTCGCGGAAATATCCTGACCGCCCACATTGATTTGGGTGGGAAATTCACTCACGTAAGTTTCTTTTTCAGACTGAGACATCCACTGTTTGAAATCTTCAACCGTGTTCAGATTCAACGTTCCCACTTTGATGGCAATGATGTCACTCTTATCACCGTCAGCGATGGCATACGAAGTCAGCGTGTTTCCGGTGTCGTCAAGCGCCCATCGCCAGGTGCCGTCTGTACAGAGGAATTCCGGCAATCCCGCAATCCGACGCATGGACTTGTCATTTTCGACTACTTTGTACGAGCTGAAAATATTGTAGGCGACTTCCGGATTCAATTTGAAATAGTCAGGATCTGAAAACAGCACGATTTCATTGTAGGCGCTGCCTTCCGGAATCAGGGCGGCCATGAAATCCCACCCCTTGCCTTCAACGGTACCGCTTACCACATACGCCAGCTGCGCATTGATATAGGTGGGGTACACCTGAATGTTCACCACCCCTTTGATAAAATCTTCAACATATGCCTTGGCGAGTTTCTCCGGAACGATGTTGCCGTTCAAATCCGGAAAATCCGTATAGCGGAAATGACCCGACACATTGCCTTTATTGTCGGTGATTTCGAACAGCTCCGCCTCAAACAGCGTGGGGGTATCGGCGCGAACTTCCTTATTCTTGGTTAAAAACGACCATCCCTCGTGAATCTCGAGATGGATATTCAGAAATTCCAGCTCATTCGGTGTCGTCGCCGGATTCGTATTGAACTCCGACAACTTCATGGACGGCATCATCTGATATTTCTGGCATCCGGTCCCCAATAGCAGCAGACAACCCAATACCGCGGCACCCAACAGTTTACTTCGCGTCATTTCATCTCTCCTCATTCATTGTTCACGCAGCGAATCGACGCAACCCATTTGAGCACTTGCGGTCCACTCACTGCTTGTCCATTCAACACAACATATCGAAATTCCTCGACTGGAGGACTTTCATATTTTATTGTGAAAGGTTTTTTATAGCCCTGTTACACTCGCATCGCAACAGGAATCAATCGCAGCGAAATTAATCAGAGCAGAATTATCGATTTGTGGCCGCTTTCATCTCAGAGACAAAAGCAGCCAGGACGCTTGTCATATGAGGCAGGTTGTGCAAATGGGCTTCAATTCGTTTCACCACCGCTGAACCGCTGATGGCGCCGGCCGCACCGGCATCGATAGATGCGGCCACCTGCTCCGGCTTTGAAATACCGAATCCCACCACCGGCCTGGGCGCTCCCACTGCTTTGAGTCCGTCTATCACCGTTTTAAACCCGGTCTGCACCTCATCGTCTGTGCCGGTCACCCCTTTTCGGGTCACCACATACGTGTATCCCCGGGTGAGTTCGGCGATGCGTTCAGTGGTAGCGGCGTCCGCGTTGGGCGGCGCGATAAAAACGGGACTTATCTCGTATTTCTTTGCCGCTTCAACATAGGCGGACGCTTCATTCACCGGCATATCCGCCGTGAGTACCGAATCGATGCCCGTAGCGGCAATCATTTTGAAATACGCATCCAAGCCGCCGGAAATCACCGGGTTGCAGTAGGTGAGAATACCAATGGGAATATCAGGATACTGTGCCCGCACTCTGGCGATAATGTCATAACATTTTTTCGGGGTGGCACCGTTTTTCAGCGCACGAACCACCGACGCCTGAATCACCGGGCCGTCCGCCACCGGGTCGGAAAACGGAATTCCCAGTTCCAATGCGTCGGCGCCCGCGTCCACCAGCGTTCGAATAATCTCGAAGCTGGTTTCCATATCGGGGTCGCCCACCACTACAAACGGAATGAACGCACCCTGGTTTTTGGCATCCAAGTTTGAGAACATCAGATCATATCTATTACTCATGACTGTTTCCTCCCCTCTAAAATCGCCGACACGGTTTCCATATCTTTGTCTCCCCGCCCCGACAAATTCACCACCAGCACCTGCGCGGTATCGGTTTCTTCGGCCATTTTCATCGCAACGGCGAGCGCATGAGAGGACTCCAACGCGGGAATAATCCCTTCCTCTTTGCACAGCGCGGCAAACGCGTTGAGCGCCATATCGTCGGTGGCGCCCACATACGTCGCCCGCCCCGTTTTCATCAAATGCACATGTTCCGGTCCCACACCGGGATAATCCAACCCGGCCGACACCGAGTACGATTCCAGCACCTGCCCATCGCCGTCCTGCAGGACATGCGTGTATGCCCCGTGCAGCACACCGGGCGAGCCTTTCTGAATGGTCAGTCCGTGTTCCGCCGTATCTCTTCCTTTTCCTTCGGGTTCCACGCCAATCAGTCGCACCTCTTTTTCAACCACAAAATCGTGAAACACACCAATGGCATTCGAGCCTCCGCCCACGCAGGCAATCACCGCATCCGGCAGCCTACCCTCCGCCTGCAGAATCTGCACCTTGGCTTCGATTCCGATCACCTTCTGAAACTCCCGAACAATCGTTGGAAACGGATGCGGCCCTGCCGCGGTACCCAGCATATAATGCGTGGTTTCATAACTTGCAGCCCAGTCGCGCAGCGCCTCATTGATGGCGTCCTTGAGTGTCTGCGACCCGGTTGTAACGGGAATCACTTCCGCGCCCAGCATGCGCATTCGAAACACATTGGGCTGTTGCCGCGCCACGTCTTTGGCCCCCATATAAACCCGCGTCTCAAATCCGAACAACGCGCCCACCACCGCAGTCGCCACACCGTGCTGGCCTGCGCCGGTTTCAGCAATCAACCGCGTTTTCCCGACCCGCTTGGCCAGCAGCGCCTGACCCAGCACCTGATTGGTTTTGTGGGCGCCGCCATGCAGCAGGTCTTCGCGCTTCAGATAAATTTTCGTTTTCGTGTGTGCACACAGATTTCGACACCGGTACAACGGGGTCGGTCGACCGGCATATTCTTCCAACAGCTGCGACAGTTCCCGCTGGAACGATTCATCTTCCTTTGCCGCCAAAAATTGCGATTCCAGCTGCTCCAGCACCGGATACAAAATTTGCGGCACGTATGCGCCGCCGAAATCGCCAAATCTCCCTGATTCTTTCATCTGCCAACTCCTTCAGTTCAGGCTCGCACCGCGCGCAGAAGTGCCGCCAGTTGATGCATATCTTTTTTTCCCGGCGCGGTTTCAATTTTCGAATTCACATCCAGCGCATACGCGCCAAGCAATGACGCCTCATATGCGTTCTGCACACCGATTCCGCCCGCGACAATACATTCGCGTACGTCAACGGTGCGCAGAAGGTTCCAGTCAAACGGTTTTCCGCTTCCCCCTTCTTTCCCGTCAAAAAGTATCCGTGCGCCGTCAAACTCACTCAAGGGGGGTATTTCTCCGCCAACCGAAATCGCCTTCCACACTTCGACCCCGTCTCCCAGTTCAGCCCGCAGCGCATCGATATACCGGCGATCTTCGTGTCCGTGCAGCTGAACCGCCGCCAATCGCAGCTCTGTCGCAATATCCACCACTTCAGTGAGGGGTGCATCCACAAACACGCCCACCCAATCCAGCGACACATCGGCCTTTACCTGACGCGCCTCCTCCACCGTGACGACTCGCTTCGACCCGGGCGCAAAAATCAGTCCGCCGTATGCCGCCCCCGCCGCCTTCACCGCTTTGGCGTCTTTATTTTCAGTCAATCCGCAAACCTTGATTTTTCCGTAAACCAGTTCTCCGCAGGCGCGGGTAATATCGGGCTGTGCCATCAGCGAGCTGCCCACCAGAAATCCATTGACAAGAGGCCCCAGACGCAGCACATCCCGATGGGTTTCAATCCCTGATTCACTGATCAGTACTATGTCTTTCGGAACCGATGGCGCCAACTTTTCGGTAGCACGCAAATCCACCTGGAGATTATCGAGATTGCGGTTATTGATACCAATTACACGGGCGCCCAAACTCACCGCACGCGCCAGCTCCGCTTCGTCACGCACCTCGGTGAGCGCATCCACCTGCAGCGCTTCGGCGGTTTCAAAACACTGCCGATACTCCTCATCTGACAGCACACTCATCATCAGCAGCACCGCATCCGCGCCCGCCTTCCGCGCCTCCACCACCTGAAACGGTTCTAATATGAAGTCCTTGCACAATACCGGCACCGACACCGCGTTTCGCACCGCCGTAAGGTACGACAGACTTCCTTGAAAATATTTTTCATCGGTCAGCACCGAAATGGCGTCGGCAAACGGCGCGTACTCGGTCGCAATCTGCACCGGATCAAAATCCGCCCGAATCAGCCCTTTGGACGGCGAGGCTTTCTTACATTCAAACACAAATCCCGTATGGGGCGCGCGCAGGGCTGCTTCAAAACTGCGATCGCTTTTTTCAATGCCCTCCAGGGGGGGAAGTCGCCGGTCCGGATACTTTCTGTCCAACTCAAGGCGTTTATCTTCCACAATTCGTTTAAGCACCATTCGACAGCTCCTTGAATTTCTCCGCACGAGCCACGCAGGCGCCGCTTCGAATGACTTCCATGGCCATCGCCGTTCCCTCTTTCAAATCTGCCGCCTTGCCGAACACCCACGCCAGCGCACCGGCGTTTATCGCCACCGCCGCATTGTGTGCGGGGTGACCGTTTCCGGCCAGAATGTTGCGCACAATTTGGGTATTCTCATCCGGAGTTCCCCCGCGTATTTCTTCCAGTGAATAGGTTTCAAGACCGGCGTCTTCCGGCGAAATGTCGAAGGTTTCGACGCGCCCGTTTTTCAACATGGCGCAGGTGGTTTTTCCATGCACCGCAATTTCATCGAGTCCGCTGCCGTGCACCACCAGTGCGCCTTCCGTACCCAAAGACTGAAACACTTCAGCCAGGGTTTTCACCAGAGATGAATCATACACCCCCATTACCTGATGTGTCGGCGCGGCGGGCGATACCAGCGGCCCGAGCAGATTCATCATGGTGCGCATGGCGAGTTTCTGTCTCACCGGCCCCGCGTGACGAAGCCCGGAATGATACAGTGGGGCGAACAGAAAGCAGATACCCACCTCGTCAAGACATTTTCTCGACACCGCTGCAGTCGCGTCAATTTTGACACCGAGCTGCTCAAATACATCGGCAGAACCGCATTTCGATGAAATCGAACGATTGCCGTGCTTGGCTACCGGAATCCCCATTCCCGCGGTGACCAATGCCGCCGCGGTCGACACATTGATCGTATGCGCGCCGTCGCCGCCGGTACCGCAGGAATCCACAAACGAATACGACGGACGTTCAAACGGCGCCGCACAGGCGCGCAAGGCTTCCGCCGCGCCGGCGATTTCCACCGAGCTTTCTCCCTTAGTGCGCAACGCAATGAGCAGCGCGGCGATTTCCACCGGGTCCATTTCGCCGGCCACCAGTTTTTTAAACACCTCTGCGGTCTCTGCTCGGGTCAAATCCTGTCGATTGGTTATCGGTTCGATATACTGTTTCATATCAGTCCCCCGTCTATCTATTTGCGTGAAGCGCAGTTGCCCATGCCATAATGTTTTCGACAATCGTGCCGCCTTCCGGCGTCAGCACCGACTCCGGATGAAACTGCACCCCTTTCAGCGGCCGCGTCTTGTGTTCGATAGCCATCACCATGTCTCCCAATTTCGCGGTGATGTCAAACTGGGTTTCGTCCACCTCGCAAATCAGGGAATGATAGCGACCCACCGACAACGGATCGGGCAGCCCTTTGAACATGTCACTATCCGCGTCAATCTGAAGCATTGACGATTTGCCGTGAACAATTTCACCGGCCTGAACCACTTTACCGTCACAGGCTTCGGTGATCGACTGCTGTCCCAGACACACCCCGAAAATCGGAATATCGGTGGTTTGCCTCACCAGCTCCACGCAACACCCCGCATCGGTCGGCGTTCCCGGTCCGGGCGACAGCACGATCAGTTTCGGTCCGTTCATCTTCTCATAAATATCGAGCACTTTTTCCACGCCGATATCATTCCTCCACACCTGCACGGCGCAATCTCGCTTTTCGAATTCATCAACCAGATTGAACACAAAGGAATCGAAATTATCGATAAACAACACATTCAATTTTTCGCCGGACATCACTTCACCTCCTTCGCCAACGCAATCGCTTTTAACACCGCACTGGCCTTGGCCCGCGTCTCATGCGCCTCCGCCATGGGATCAGAATCAAACACCACCCCCGCGCCGGCCCGTACATACGCGGTTTGGCCCTTGACCAGCGCCGAGCGAATCACAATCGCCGTATCCATCTCGCCGTCCGACGTGAGATACCCGATCGCGCCGCCGTAAGGGCCGCGCTTGGTGTTTTCATTCAACCGAAGCAGTTTGGCCGCTTCGATTTTGGGTGACCCCACCAGCGTTCCCATATTGGCGCTGGCCAGATAGGCGTGCAACGCATCCAAATCGTCGCGCAGCTCGCCTTCCACTATCGATACCAGGTGCATCACATGGGAATACCGTTCGGCCACCAGCAGACGCGACACAAATCGACTTCCCGGCTTCGATACCCGCGCCACGTCATTTCTCGCCAGGTCCACCAGCATCATGTGCTCCGCCAGCTCTTTTTCATTCAATTTCAGTTCCGCCTCCAGCCGACCGTCCATATCTTTGTCGATGGTTCCATCTTTTTTGCGGCCGCGCCGCCTGGTTCCCGCGATGGGCCGAATCGACGCCACCAGCGGATTTCCCTCCACCTTCACGCTGGTTTCCGGAGAGGAACCGAACAGCGTGAACTCGCCGTGCTTCAGATAAAACAGATACGGGCTCGGGTTCAGCTGTCGCAACACACCGTACGTGGTAAGCGGATCATCGCAATCGGCGCTGAATGTTCGAGACGGCACAATCTGAAATACATCACCGATAACAATGTGATGCTGCAGTTTCTTCACCAGGGCCGCATATTCCTCGTCGCTCAAATCCGTTTCGGCATCGCTGCTCACCGCGTGCCCCGACAATTTATCGAGGTTGTACACGGTCCCTTCGGTCACCGCCTCCACCTGCCGCGCGATGGCTTCCGCCCGTGCCACATCGGCGGAATACTGCGCATCGTAGCTGGTGGCGTTGTATCCGTGCACGAGCACATACGCCGCATTCTTTTCATGGTCGACCTTCACCGCCACCTCGGGCAGATAAAAAATAAAATCTGCAAACCCGAGGGTATCGTGTTTCGCGGCGGGCAGCGCTTCGAAATGTTCCAGATGGTCGTATGAAAAAATGCCCGGCAGGCTCAATCGGCGCTGCTTGTCATCGGTTCCGAGATTCCACTTTCGGCTCAGTACACGCAATACTTCCGAGGGATACACCGCTTTGATACGCGTCAGATCGTCTCCGGAAGGACGCTTCCCAGAGAAGGTCATCTCGATGCCTCCCTCAATCGATTTCATCGGCGCCAGAGACGCCAGCGCATCGGTTACCGCCGACAGCGCATTCTCGCCGTTCGGTGTCAATACTTTGATGGTTACCGTCGTGCCTTTCGCCTCTACGCAAAGTGCGTTCTCAACGAACAGCATACTGGCCACATTGTTTTTTCCGTTCCCGTCCTTTGATTCCAGCAGCACGGTGTTGTCCCCGTCTTTGCACAACGCGGAAAAAATTGTGAACGGGTCCGAAGAGAAACGGCACTGCTTCAGGACTGTGTACGCTTGCATGACTAACCTCCAACCATAAGAACACAACCTATAAACGATGTGATGTGCTCTGTAAAAAAACAAAAAAAAAGGCCCACGATTACGGTGGACCTTTAAAATGCTGCTTGTATAAATTCGGTTTAACGCAAACCAGGCCCACCATGACTCATTGAGCCACGCCAAAACCAGAAATTGTTAACCAAAAAATTCATACGGCTTAATTACAGTCTGTTTTTCGCCAAGTCAACTTCTTTTATTTTTCAGGTTTCGCTTCTTCGCTGCCGGCGTCGTCGGTCGGGGCGCATTCATTCATGATCGCGTTCACTTCTTCATCTTTTTCAAAGTCGGGAACATACGTATCAATACCAAACAACAAATCTTCAGCAGTGGTGGCTTTTTCGTTGATCAGTTTATATTTGCGCTGATCGGCCAATGCCGTAAGCTTCCCCGCGATACATTCGGCAATGGTTTTCGCTTCCGGACCGGCCACGCCCTGACCGGTGTAAGCTTCCTCATACACACACACCGACAAAAATCTTCTTCATCACAGACCATTTGCCCGGCATGTTCGCTTTCAGACATTCCAGCGTGAAGCCTTCCTGATTTTTCTCGAACTTCACTTTGTCGAGACATTTCTCCTGATTGGCCAGATGTTCCGATTCCGTGGTGGTCGCGGTGTTGTACAAATAGGAACAATCGGTGCCGTTTAAAAACTTGATTGATTTTTCCACAATACACGTCGCGATCTTATTTTTGTCGTCAGCGGACAAATCAAAAATGGCGTATTCCGTGTCCATCACCCCCGATATTTCTGTCATGAAATCACCATGTGCCTCGTCCCAACCGGTGCCCGTGGCATTTTTAATGGATACTTCTGCAGACGGTGCCAGAAATTTAAACGCGACTATTGCGACAACGACGACCGCCGTGCCGACTCCTCCGAGAACTTTTTTCATAGTTACCTCCATTTATCAGTGAAGGGGTATCCTAGCAGTAATATGGGGGAGGCGCCAGCGAGCATCGACATTTTTTGACAACTTCACAAATACTGAAACCGATTTTATCGTCACCAGTTCCCAGCAGAAATGCAAAATCCCAGACGCCGGATTGCATCTTTCAAATCATCTGGATATAACCATGTTTTACTAAGATAAAAATCGCTATGCGTTCTCCGGAAAGAACAGATACCGGATATGGAATAAATCAGTGGGCAAAGCATTATTCAAACTTGAATCAGGTTTCGTTCTCGACCAAAAGTACCGCATCGAGGATATCATCGGCAGCGGCGGCATGGGATACGTGTATCGCGCCACCAACATCGTACTGAAACGCGAAGTCGCCATTAAAACCCTGCAAAAGCAAAAAGGCATTGACGATGCCGCCATTCAACGGTTCCACCAGGAAGCCCAAATCGCCGCTTCCATCGGGCACGACAACATCTGTGAAGTGATCGATTTCGGCACCGATCATCCCGAGGGCTGTGAATTTGATGTGTACTATCTGGTGATGCCGCTGCTCAACGGGAAATCCCTCGGTCAGTGGTTTGATTCATGGGTGAAACCCAGTCCGCCGGTCTTCATTGATATTATTTCGCAAACACTTCTGGGCCTGCATGCGGCCCACACCAAAAGAATTGTGCACCGGGACCTCAAGCCCGACAATATCTTCATTACCAATATCGGCGATCGCGAGAATTTCGTAAAAATTCTTGATTTCGGCATCTCCAAATACTTGGAATCCGACGCGGCACTCAGTCTGACCAAGACAGGTATCGCCATGGGAACACCGCTATATATGTCACCCGAGCAGGCCAAAGGCGCCAAGCATATCGATCACACCACCGACCTGTATGCGGTGGGCGTGGTGCTCTATGAAGGATTTGTGGGACAGCTGCCGTACCAGGGTGACAATTTCAACGATGTGCTGCTGCAAATCGCATCCAAGCCGTTTCCCAAACCCCGTGAGCGCAATCCCGAGGTTCCCAAAGAAATTGAAGCGGTCATTTTAAAAGCCATGTCCAGGGCGCCGGTGGACCGCTACGAAAACGCGGTGCTGATGCGACAGGCGCTCATGAAAGCCGCATCCAGCGCGAATATCAATAATCGAAAGTCATTTGTATATCCCACGTCGCAGATGCAGGCGTCACCTGATCAGAAAACCATGGACTTGAAGGCGGCCACCCCCATCTCCGAAAATGTTCGCGTCCAGACCAGACTGAAAGAAATGTCCACTTCGTCGTCCGGGGCGCCCAAGCATGCATCGGAGCCGTCACCGAGCAGCACCATGCTCAAGGCGCTCATTGCCGTCATTGTGTTGTCGCTCATTGCCGCGATTGCCGGCATTGCGTACATCGCATTGAAAAAAAATCAACCGGCGAACAACGATGCGAATATTGTTCCCGCCATCACCCCGACGGCGCAACCCGAAGTGGAGCCCGCGGCAATGGAGGAGCCCGAACCGACCGAAGCGGACACACCGACACTCACCATGCCGGCACAGATGCCCGAAGCGAGCCCGGTTGCCGCACGACCCTCGGATGAAACGATATCGAAAAAAAGCACTCCGAAAAAGAAAAAGGGCCGGGAAGCCGAAGGCAGCGCCGCGATCGACACCGATCCCGATGACATCAAAGTATTATCGAAGCCCACCACCAAACCCAAAAAACGTACCATCGAGCGCGACGTCAGTAATATTTTCGATTGAAATTGTGTTTTCAGCGACGATTTCTTTTCTGTTCCGAAGCATCGTTGGTTTCATCAACCCGCATTGGAGTCCTTTGTTCACCTTGACCAAAAATATGGAATTCAGTAGGTATATTGTACGTTACCCAAAAAACAAACCTTCGAAAGAGAGGAAAGATATGAACAAATTAATGATCGTTCTGGCCGTTGTGTCCATTGCGGCAGTCGGCTGCGTATCCAAAAGCAAGTATGTGGAACTCAGCGATCAGTATGACGCCGCCCAGCAGGATATCAAAGGTAAACAAGGGCAAATCGATGACCTGAACAGTAAGATTTCAGAGCTGGAGATGAAAATCGAAGAGTTGACCCGGCAGGCATCCGCGCTGGAAGGACTCAGCCAATCGTCTTCGGCAGAGCTGAAAAAAGCGCTGGCTGAGTTGGCGGCGCTTAAAGCCGATGCCGACGCCCGCGCTGCCGAAATGAACAATCTGCTCAAACAGTTTAAAAGCCTGATTGATGCCGGTAAGCTCAAAGTACAGATGATTGACGGCCGCCTGGTGCTGCAGCTGCCCACAGACATTCTGTTTAAACCGGGCAAAGCGAACCTATCCAAGGAAGGTATCGAAGCCATCAAAGAAGTGGCGACAGTTCTGGCCACCTTGAAAAAACGATTTCAGGTGGAAGGCCATACCGACAACAACCCCATTAAAAACCGTCATTTCAAAAACAACTGGGAACTCGCCGCCGCGCGCGCTCAGGGAGTTGTGGACGCAATGATCGAAGCCGGCGTTCCCGGTGAATCTCTCAGTGCCGCCAGCTACGGCGAGTTTATGCCCTCCGACACCAATGACACCAAGGAAGGCCGCGGGAACAACCGCCGCATCAACATCGTTCTGGTGCCCGACCTTTCCAAACTTCCCGGATTCAGCAAGTAGTCACCGAAGCGTTTTCGATTCGCCTTTTTTTCAATTAATTCCCACTTTAACGGTATACTGATTCCGTTACTTGCGCGGTCATTGCAAGAAAGGTGTCTCAAATGAAGCGTCCATTTCCCGCTCACTCCTGTCTTTCAACGTTCTGTTCACTCACTTCGGCTGCGTTGTTGTTCTCCGGTCTGGTTGTTTTTTGCGCCTGTGAAAACAACAACTCCAGCCAGACCCGCGATTCCGACTCCGGCGTGCCGGATGAATCAACCGAAACGAGCAGCGATTCGAACCACTCGCAACCCTCAGATACTGACTCTGCAGATAGTGCGACCGCAGAAAGTACGTACGAAACACTTTGTGACGACTATGCCGTTGCCGTCCTCGATGACGGTTTCGCGATTCACAATAATGTATGGGGATATGAGTCGTCATCATTTACCGGCTATTCGCAATGTGTGTTTTCCGACACGGTTCAGTCGGGTGTGTTCGGTTGGGAATGGCATCTCGAAGGAGAGAGTCAATTCCCGTCGTACCCGCGAGTGGGCTTCGGCTGGAACCCCTGGAGCCTGGAATCGTCCGGACCGGAGGTGCTGCCCCGCCAAATTCAATCCCTGTCGTCGCTGGCGATTTCATTCGAGAAGGAACTCCAGGCTGACGGCTTGTACAACACCGCCTTCGATGTCTGGGTCACCGCGCCGGACGAAATATATTCTGATACCATCGTTGGAGAAATCATGGTGTGGCTCGATGGAACAAAAACTCCGTCCGCTCAGCTGATGGAAGACGACATTGCAATTGGTGCGCAGTCCTACAATTTTTACAAAAACACCACCTGGAACGATTTCCCTTACCTGGCGTTTGTACAGACCAGCGGTGAGTGGAGTGGACAAATCGACCTCATGCCGTTTGTTTCTTACCTGGTGGCAAACGAGCATCTACCTGCCGACGCGTACATCGCCGAAGTGGAATTCGGCAACGAAATCTGGTCCGGCAATGGTACCATGGTTGTGCAAAACTTTTCGGTGGCTGTCGAGTAGCTCAATTCAATTTGCAGCGGAACGTGTCGCTGCTTCCGACACCGGATATCCACCGCAACGCTCGAACGACACCCGCTTGGCACAACCTGGCACACGTCGAAGAACCAAATCGATCGCTAACTATACAATATACAAAACAATTACATCTTTGTGGCGCGTCGTGGTTTTGGCATAATAGCTGCGACACCGTCGATGGTTACTTGAAAACGAATCGCCATTGATGCGCCGACCAGAAAGGTTTCCCGATGATTCATACGGTTACATTTTACAAAGTGGTAACGCTTTGCGCGCTGCTGCTTGGAATCGCTGCATGCGGAGAATCAGACGACGACAGCACGCCGGATACAAATAGCGCATCCAATGCCGGCAACAATGAACCGGACCCTGACACCGACAGTGCGGTGAAAGGAACGGGCATTCTTTCCAAGCCGTGTCAGTTCGGGTACGCACCGGCACGCCTTGACGGCAAAGAGTTTACCTACAATGAACTGGGGCTGCCTACCAAACAAACATACACTTCCAGTGGTACTTCCGACGATTGGACCGAGACCACCTACACGTACGATGCGTTATACCGTCTTGCAGAATATCGCACTACCAGTAGCGATAATGGGTATCACTACACCATTTTTTACCAGTACAATGACGACTTCCCGTTCCCCGCTCGACGCATCGTGGAAGACTCCCCAACGACTTCTGTTGTTACGTTTCAGGAATATGCCTATGAGGGCACTCGGTTACACACAATCGTGTATGGTCGGGGACGGCTGGACTCCGATGTCGAAGTCGAAAGACATCGAATCACCAAATTTCGTTATGACGAAAACGGAAGAGTGACGCAAGAAAGCACATTCGACTTCAATCCGGATATCAGCGGAACAATAGAGACCAGCAACCTGCCGTCCGCGGCGGAACTCGAAGCCATTGAACTCCCCCAGGAACGCCATTTGTACACGTATGACGCGGATGGACACCTTCTAAAAGCAACCGATTTCACGCCCCTGGTGTTGGAAAGCCATATCGACGAATCGGGCTACACCAGATTTACAGACTATACCTGGAACCAGGTCAGCTACACCGACTACACCTGGAGCAATAATCGAATTCTGAACACGTATAGTTACCGGGGCGATGACAGCGACCTCCCCGCTAATGAAAAAGAATACGACTCCACCCTGGCGGAATACGCTTTCACAGCAGACGGACGGCTTGAGTCCATCCGTTATACGAATAACAGCACCCTTATTGATGAAGACGGAATGGCAATGGTTTCGCCAGAAACCCATTCGGAAGAAACCTTTACTTTTACCGACGCCGGCAACTCGTGTTTCTTTGAACACTTTCAAAATGAAGGATTTTATTTTCCGCCCTTGGTGACCGCAACCCTCTCACTCTACGGTCAAGGAAAATCCGATCTGTTCACGGTATCCAGAGACTGAAAGATAGACCGATTCGAAGTTCACCTGTTCAGGGTAATTCGCTTGGAACAATCGTTCATGCGAAATCCTCCCCAGTTATTTTTTTTTTGCGTTGGACGGCGGACAGCAGTTCGTTGTGGACGGCCCTGACAAGGACTGTCAGATTGAACGGTTTTTTAATATACGCGCCGGCGCCCATTTCCAATGTTTGTTTCACATCATCGGTCTCCGCATAGCCACTGACGATAACCGCCGGGAGCCCAGGTTGGATTTGCAGCAGCCGTTCGTATGTCTGTTTTCCGTTCATTCCGTTCGGCATAATCATATCCAACACAACCAGATCCACCTGATTTTCAGACATGTACGCGCACGCGTTTTCACCGCTCTCAACCGCATGGGGCGCATATCCGAAATGGCTGAGTATTTCAGACACCAGCTCCCGCTGATGGGGTTCATCATCCACAACGAGAATTTTCTGGCCGGAGCCAGCCAATTCAGTCGGTCCCTGTTCAGCCGCTTCGGAAATTGTGTCGGAGCGGGTCGCATTGAGATAAATATTGAAGGTGGTTCCGCGATGATCACTCAACACGTCAATGTATCCGCCATGATCTTTTATACAGTTCCACGCCACCGCCAAACCCAGCCCAGTACCGCTTCGCCCCATTTTCTTTTTAGTGTAAAAAGGCTCGAAAAAACGCTCCAAATCCTCCGCAGCGATTCCGGGACCATTATCGGCGACAGACAGCATGACATACTCACCGATATTGACGCTGTCGTATCCGGCAAGCGGCTTGTCCAAATAGCAATTTGATGTCGCGACCACCACCTTACCCGGCAGGGCTTCCACGGCGTTGGATACCAGATTCATCAACACTTTTCGAATATGAACGGCGGAACCTTGAATGTGCAGCAGCTCATCACTCAAATGACTGTCGTTCTCGACACCGGCGTGTTTCCCGGAAAGATGCTTGAACTCGGGTGATTCAAGATACTCCAGTACCAAGTCGTTTACATCGACAACATCTTTTGTGGTGGCGGCACTGCGCGCAACCGTCAGTAAATCCTGCACTACGGCGGCCGCTTGCATGCCGCTTCTATTCATGATGGACAAGGGCCTTTGCAGGGGACTGTCTGTGGGAAGCTTGCTGGAGAGCAGTTCCGGGTATCCCACCAGACCTGTCAATATATTGTTCAGATCATGGGCCACACCGCCCGCCAGCAATCCCAGTGCTTCCATCTTTTTTGACCGGTGAAGCTCTGCTTGAAGCTGTTCGCGTTCTCGCTGATTCTTCACGCGCTCCGTAACATCCAGAAAAAGCACCGCCAACATGCTTTGGGCGGTACGGAAACAGTAGACCTCGAAGGAGCCCCGGATGTCGTTCTCGTCGTAGTCCACTTGCTCGGTGAACCACGGTTCGCCGGTAAGACAGACCTGCCGGTAGCGAGAGGGTATTTCGGTTTCTTTGAGCGCCGGAAACGCCTCTTCGATCGTTTTTCCGATAAAGGCATCATGCGTCACCCCGATGATTCTATCCGCAGCCGGGTTGGCGCCGCGGAAAATCAATTCTCGCTCATCCACCAGTTCATACATATATATCCCCATGGGCGAGGATTCCACAATGCTTCGAAATCGCCGTTCACTTGCTTTCAATTGTTCGTTGGCAATCGCCAATGCCTCGGTGCGTTCGCAAACGCGATCTTCGAGCTCGGTTTGTATCAGCCGCAACTGATTCTCAATTTTTCGTCTCTCGTCGTTCTCCGTTTTCAGTTTTTCCAGTGCCACTGCCATATCGGCCCGCGTAGCCTGATCGGTAGTGAGCAGATTTTCGATTTCCTGCTCAACAGACCGTTCCGATGGCTGCACATCAAATTCGTCATACAGGTCGCCGGCGGCAATGGATTGAATCTGTTTTGCCCAACAGTTCGTTCCGAACAAGCGACCGGCGTATCCGGCCAGCTTCCCCGCGAGCATGTTCGACCCCCAATTGACTCCCAGGGTTTTCTGAAACATCGCCTCCCAGGAATCATACACCCTGAACACACATCGGTGCCGGGACCGGTTCAGTTCAACCAACTCCCAACGCCCCCATCCGGCAATTGCGGCAATTCCCGCAACCGCTTTGAACCCTTCCTCAAATGTGGAAAACTGAGATATGACGCTCCAATCTGCATCCACACTGTTTCGTCCTTCGCTTTGAAGTGCCAGCGAAAACCGCTCGGTGCCCACCATCGCCTGCACACCGGATAGAAGCCCGGCCAGTGTGGTATCCACCCACAGCATCGCAACGGGCAGTCCCTCAAATGTGCATAACCCGCGGCGTACGTCCCAGGCTATATCGATGCCCCCCACGTGAATAGTGTCCTTGGGTTCTTCTGCCGCTGCCGCCGTCTGCCGTTTGGCCGATTTGTATCGAGACAGTTCCTGTTCCAGCTCAAGGATTCGTTGCTCCAATTCAGCTTCGCGTGACTTTGTCGGCATACTGAATCACATCCTGTTCTCACTCGGAAAAAGGGCATATGGTGTATGTAATGATAAAGTATACGACTTTTTAGTAACGATACAAATCCGACTTGGGCGTGTGAAACGCCAAAAATGCACGAGGGGTAAACTTCTGTAATTTGTCCAATCTTTTCGCGTAGTGGAAACCTTCAAAATAAAATCAGCTGCTCCGCAGCCGTGCGAATCTCTTTTGAAAACGGTTTGTCTTTTTTCGCGCCGTTCTGATTGGTGGCCTTTTTTTTCAGCCGCCAGTTGCCGCTTCGCGAAAGCGGGGAGGGCCAAGTGATTTCAATGCCCAATTCCTTCTCCAGAAAATTCCACTGCCTGGCATCCAAATAGAAAACCTGACGTCCCGCCAGATTCCATGACTCGGTAGATGTTCCGCGATGAATGCCGTATACGGGCCCGTCCGACGCCAACCGGCGCAGCGTTTCAACCGTGAAACGATTTCCATCCACCCGCTCAAATGCCTGCACGCCCTTCACATAGCTGACATCTTGCGTTTCCCGATACCGGATAAACAGCACTTCCAAGGCTCGCTGCCGCTGCGCGGATTCCAACTGTTCAATATATTTGCCAAGCTCCATATATAACGAGCGCACGACATTTCGCACTTCATCCAAATCGGCACTTGACAGCGCACTTTTCGGACTATCGATAATTGTATGATACAACAACCCGAATCCCGGCTGCCTCAACGAGTCTTTCACCGTAATACCGTGCTTCAGCGTTACCTGACGGACAAAATCACTCTCCAATGGAATTCCCACAACGCCACGAACACCGCGCCATTCAAACGCACGCTGGGCAAAACAGTTTTCCAGCTTGTGGCCGCTTGAAATTCGCTTGTCATTCAACATGACCGGTACCGGCGAAAACCGACAGGCTGTGCGCAATGCCTTCTCCAGGGGGCCGCGTTTCAGCTTCCCCGACCGAATGGCAATCACCGTTTTTAATGAACCCGTTTCAGTTCGGCGCACCGGTCGACGACGGGGCGCGACAACTGCCGATCCCGTCGCACTCACAATCGTGACTTTGGCGTTCTTCAGATAAAACGCGCACAGTAAATCAAACGAATCGCCCTCTTCCAATGCAACAATGGCACGATGCCTGGCGTCCGGCGATTGTTGCTCATCAAAAATAACGCACAGCCGCTCCAGGTCAGTGATACCGACCGATGTTCCACGATAACGCAACTCAAAACTGCGCGCATCCAATTGCAATGAAAGCGACGTGCAGTCACGTCCCATTGCGTATTGACACAACGCCACCGCCCATTCCGTCGACGATTTGAACCGATTCCGGGTTAATTTTTGAATCTCGCGATCCACATCGATTTTCAACAGCGACTGAGTCAATCCCGACTCTCCTGTTCGTACGAGGCCAGCATCTCGCGCAGCGCATTTCGACTGGTGCGAAATACGGCGCAATGAACCGCCATTCGGTCCAGCACCAACACTGCGGCGCCGCGCGCATCACCGCCGAGCCGTTCCAACCGATTCCAGGCATCTTTATCTGTTGTCGAAAGCGCAATAAAACGCTGCGGAATGCCCTTTTTCCACGAAACCGGCAACCCGGAAATATCCATTTCTTTAAACAATGCGCCCATATCTCCGCGGCAAGGCACTATTCCATTGTCCGGCATACCCAACCGCTTTGAAATCTCCAGTACCTCCGTAATCACACGACTTGCCGCAGACGATTCATCGCGCATCGCTGTAATCTGCACCGGAGACAAAACATCCAACTCGTCAATGCCTACACTTCCTGCAAGGCGTCCGACCACCGCGACAAACGCGGCGTTCGAAACGTCCACCACCGGTGTTCCCGCCGACACGATTCGCGCCACCAATGGACTGTAATGCCGCGCATAAAACAATTTTTTACGCTTGCTCAAAGACAGTGCATAATTCATCGATATTCGACAATTTTCCCGCCAGGTGGGAATCAGCTGTCGCGAAAATAATCCACTACCGCGCAGATGCATTTTTTTGTCTTCGAGTGCCGCCTGCAGCATCTGCGCTGCCAGGGTCTCCTGCTTGCGCGACGGCGATTGCATCGGCTTACACTTTCGACGACGAACCACCAGCCAAACCAAAAACGGCAAAAATAGCAACGTAGCAAATCCCGGCCACCATCGGCGAACAATTGATTGCACAGACGACGCAGTTTGAATGTCGATTGGCGTGGACGCAGCTGTAGCTGCGGCGGTGTGATCACTGGAAGGAGCCGATTCCGACGCGTCGGCAGATGTATCCGGTTGCACATCCGTCTGCGCTTCGGATGACGCCGACGATGTTGCAGAAACGGTTTGCGTTTCTTCAATTTCCTGCCCGGTAGCGTCTGAAATCTGCCATCCGTTATCGTAATATTCTACCCACGCATGTTTGCCCGCCCGCGTTTCCCCGTCTTCTCCCACATAGCCGACGGCCAACCGGGCGGGAATTCCCATACGCCGGAGCAACACCATCAGTACAATGTTTTTCACATCACAGTCGCCCTTCCCCAATTGAAACACAAATTCAAACCAGTTTCCCGGCACCGAAGCGCCGAAGAAGCGCTGGTACGCAGCCGCAGTGCTTTCCGATGTATCATATGCGATAGAGGCCTCCACAAACAACGACAGTTGGTCAACCTGTTTCTGTTTGCGTTTGAATTTTTCGGCCTGTTTCACCGCCTCCGCATATGAAGATGGCAAATGAACATCCGGTACCTGCAACAATGCCGTCGCATTATGTACCGAAGTCGTTGCGCGACCGGTCGTGTACGACAGCTTTCCGCCCCCCGCCGGCGCCTGCTTCTGAATGAACAGCCAATCATCTTTCACGGACCGCACCAGTTCACCTTGCTGGCCCGATGCCAAAGCTAAACTGCGATTTTCAATATAGTACCCGGTGGGGACCGGCAAATGATACACACCCGGTTTGTCGTCCAATCCCACTTCAATATGCACACAATTTTTTTTACACCGATAGTCGGCCGGAATTCGATACGGTGTCAGTATTCCCGATCGCGCGCCGCTTCGGGTATCCAGAATTTCCGCCACCTGGGTTCGAAAATAGTGTGCTTCATTTGCAGGGCGATACGTAAGTTCCACCGCGCGGCCTTCGCCTACCTGAGTGGTTGCCTGCTCGTATTCCCCGGACGATCCCAACCCGCGTCCGCCGAATGCGATGACCTCCAGCGGGCCGTCTTCATCCCCATCGGCACCGTGAAAAACGTGATCGACCACGTCGGGAAAAACCAACCAGAATGCCGCGCCGATACCGGTTATCAACAGCAGCGTGATCCACACCGGAATAAACCGACGCAAAAAATACAGACCGAAATCTTCAACAAACATTGAAAACGCGAATTCCAGGCGGCTGCGCCAGGTTCCCGGTGCGATACGGTCCAGATACCCGGCCACCAGTTTTCGCATTTCCCGGTTTGCAATGCGGCGTACCCGTTGCAGTGCCGTGTCATCAAACACCGACCGTCTGTCCAGCGTAACGCTTAATTTATTTCCGTTCAGCAGGTACATGGGGGCCAGCCCCTGCGGATATGAAACCTGCACCTCCGGAGATGCTCCGTACTGCAGTTCCGAAAGCGACGTACCCATCCACACCGGCAGTCCGCGCACATATAGATTCACTTTGGGGCTTTTTCCAAGTGCCACTGCGCCCTGCACATCGGCAAATTCAAAGGTCGATGCACACTCTCCGTCCAGCGTCAGCGGACCATCTATCCGCCGGCCGTTGAACCGCACTTCCAACGGGCTCGCCGATCGATCATTTCGGCGCAAAAATCGGCAATACCGCATCAACGCCGTTTCGATTTCGGCTACAGCCGCCGCCGCCGCTTTGGGAGCGATAATTTTATACGCCATCACGCTGGTTCCCCGCCCCGAAAGACTCGGCGCTACTCGGCGTTCTCCATCCAGCGCCTGATTGAACTCCACGCCCCAGCTCTCCAGCGTTGTGTTGGAATGAATGACGATGCGATCGGGAGAAAACAACAGAATGGACCAGAAGCCCACACCGAATTGACCGGCACTGGCCATTTCCTCCTCTTTGCTTGAGGCGTACAACGTGAACAGATATTCCCTGGCGTGTACAAAGCTCATACCCTCGCCGTTATCCACAAATGCGACCAGCAGCTCACCGCCTTTGTACTCTGTGTTCACTACAATCCGCGAGGCACCTGCATCCCGCGCATTCTGAGCAAACTCACGCACAAACACGTATTCGTCTTTTCCGTAACGCTTTCCTTCTGAGATTGCTCTGGAACGAAAATCCGAAAAATCCACTACGTGCCCAACCTTTGTTATTCCACCATCGCGGATTCGAGTTCATCCAGCGTGACAAGCCATTCTTCTTCTGCGATGTCCAACGCCTCTGTCACTTCCTTCAACCGTGCATTGAGCGATGCGATAGTTTCCGGCGGCCCCTCGTAAATGGACGGATCCGCCAATTGTTCCTGTAAATCCGCTTTTTCTGCGGTCAATGTTTCTACCTGATTCTCCGCGACCTGGGCCGCTTTTTTCAGCGGTGCCAGCCGGGCCCGATTCTGTGCCGCATCCCGCCGAGCATCTTTTTTGCTGACCTTCTCTTTGTTATCTTCCAGTTCTTCCGACTTTGAACCGCCGCCTCGGTTGGAAAGCAATAACTTCCGATAATCATCAATATCACCGAAATACTGCGTGCATGCGCCGTTTTCCACCAGCCACAATTGTTCACACGTGGTTTCAATCAATCGCCGGTCATGAGAAATCAGAATGATCGCGCCGTCAAACTCGTTCAACCCCTCCACCAACGCGCTTCTCGAATCCATATCGAGATGGTTGGTGGGCTCGTCCAATATCATTAAATTGGGGCGCTGCAGCGCTACCAGCGACAATGCCAACCGCGTTTTTTCACCGCCGGACAAATTCTGCACCTGCACTTCAGCTCGCTCCTGTCCGAAACCGAATCGCCCCAGCCAGCTGCGCACTTCATTCGGTGACGCCAGCGGCATGGCCCTATCCACCTGTTCCAGCGCAGTAATGCCCGCATCGAGCTGATCCAGATGATCCTGAGCAAAGTACCCGACCACCAGTTTCTGCGCCGGAACCAATGCTCCGCTCATGGGCGAAAGATTGTTGGACAACAATTTGGCCAACGTACTTTTTCCATTTCCGTTGGCACCCAGAAGTGCAATCCGATCGTCTTTATAGACACTTAAATTCAAATCCGACAAAACCGGCTGCCCGGGTACATATCCCGCATGCACCGCATCGAGCTTAATCAGCGGAGACGGATGGTCGACGGGAGCGGGAAACCGAAAATGAATGTGCATCCCCGAGGATGTAGTCCGGGTGACGGGACCCATTTTTTCGAGGGCTTTCATTCGGCTCTGCGCCTGTTTCGCCTTGGTGGCTTTGGCTTTGAACCGATCCACAAACGACTGCAAATGCGCCCGTGCCGCTTCCTGTTTGGCCGCTGTCGCTTTTTCCAATGCTTCTTTTTCGGCTTCCGCTTTCACATACGCATCAAAATTGCCGCTGTACATGGTGAGCGTTCCCTGTTTGACCAACAGAATGTTATCCACAATGGCGTTCAGCATATCGCGATCGTGACTGACCACCAGTAACGTATGCGGATACTGTCGCAGATAGTTCTCCAGCCACATGATGGATTCCAAATCGAGGTGGTTGGTGGGCTCATCGAGCAACAATAAATCCGGCTCGGCAAACAGCGCTCCGGCCAATGCCACACGCATTCGCCATCCGCCCGAAAATTGCGAAAGAGGACGCTGCTGCATCTCTTCGCTGAAACCCAGACCCGCAAGAATCGTCGCCGCCCGCGACGGCGCGCTGTGGGCGTCAATATCAGTAAGTCGCTCATGAATATATGCTATTTTTTCATGGTCGGTTTCAGTGGCAGAGGCCTGCAACAATCCCATCCGTTCGACGTCCGCAGCCAGAACCGTTTCCAGCGGAGTCGCGTTTCCGGCCGGCGCATCCTGCGCCACCGTGCCCACCACACACTTTTTCTGCACGTCGATTCGCCCGCTGTCCAGCTCCAGCTCCCCGGTGATCAGGCGCAACAATGTGGTTTTGCCGCATCCGTTCTCGCCCACCAATCCGACCCGTTTCCCCTTGGGGACTCTCGCAGACGCTTTCGCGAAAATTTCACGACCACCTATAAAATAATTTATCTCGTTAATTTGAAGCATAGCTCATTTTACTACCGCGCGGGTTCGCTGCCATCGTCAGTTACAAAGGATGCGTTATGTCGCGATGATAGGTTTGGACATCTTTTCCCCGCTTGCGATAATACATGGACAACCGTTTTGCAAATGCAACCGAACGATGACGGCCCCCGGTGCAACCGAACGCGATATTAATAGAAAACTTTCCCACATTCACAAACGCATCAAACGTTGGGTCGAGCAGCTGAATGATAGAATCAAAAAAACGGTTGGCCGCGTCCTGATTCATCACATATGTGTACACCGGATCATCCTCACCGCTCAGGGGGCGCAGCTCCTCTTTGTAAAACGGATTCGGCAAAAACCGAACATCAAACACAAAATCCGCATCCCGCGGTGCGCCGTATTTGAACCCGAAACTCAACACTTTTATCATTGATACATCGGCCGCATCACGCTGAACCACCGTCTGCAGCACGGTCTGACGAAGTTGGGCGGCTGCCATGTGCGTGGTGTCGATAACATCTGTTGCCAACGCCAATGTGGCAGCCAATTGCTTTCGCTCTTCCACAATTGCACGCCGAAGTGAATACTGAGTCTCCAATGGATGAGAGCGGCGAACTTCCTTGAACCGCTTCATCAGCACTTCGGTATCGCAGTCGAGATACACAATGGCAAAATGGATGGCTTCCGCTTCCAGCCGCATCACCGTGCTCTGAAAATCGTCAAACAAGTCGCCGGACCGCATATCACTGGCAATGGCAACGCCCTTTTTGGTGCCGGTCCCCTGCATGTACAATCGAAAAAAATCGAGAATCAACGCCGGCGGCAAATTATCGAGACAATAATATCCCAAATCGTCGAACACCCTCATGGCCGTCGATTTTCCTGCGCCCGACAAACCGGTGATGATTACGAGAGAAGGCGCTAAATGAACAGGGGTTTCCGGCTCAATCGAATATGAAGTGTCACTATTCAAAGCGTCCCCCCCGATTCGAAATTCATACAAACTCCTCATCTTCATCGTCGCCGTCATCAAAATCGTACTCGAAATCACCGAAATCATCGCTGCCGAATTCGGCCAGCACTTTTTTCAGATTGCGCGCGTCGTCAAGGGCGCGGTGGGTCTCAAACAGACAGAACACTTCATCTGCAGACGAATCCAGCGCAGCCGCCACAATCTGTTCCAACTCGTAAACCCCCATGCGGGAGCCGGTGGCCGCGAACGCCCCGAACCGAAAATACGCCAGGGAGCCCTCAGGAACCGCATCGCGCAACGGATCGACCGCCGGAATCAACTGATGTGCCGCCGCGAACTGATGCACCTGACTGGATTCCCAGGGGCCGTGCGCTTCCCATACAATCGGCAGCCCGCCGCGATCCACCGCATCAAAAAATTCGGCCATCGCTTTTACGTTCGCGCCGGAAGGCGTAATCGACGACGGTGTCACCAGCACCAGCGCTCTCGCATTGAGCGCACCGGCAAACTCCACCTGCCGCTTCCACAGACTCATGCTTTCGTCGGTTATCTGAAATTGTCCGTAATTGGCAATGTCGCCCTTCAGGGTGGCGCCCTGCGGCGGCGTAGATACAAAGTATCGCGAAATCTGAACCGTGCAGTCCAGGGCGGCGGGCAACTCATCCCGAATGTGACGGGCCGCCTTTTTCCCCGGTGGAATATGGCGGGATTCCGTCAGCTCAACCACATCCACATCATGCAGCATTTTATTTTTTTTGATGGGATACCCCACCGTTCCAATGGTAATTTTTTCTGTCATCTTCAGGAAAATCCAACTCCGGCAATGCCGTACCCACAACGAGCACAGGCTCCATGTTGGGTTCGCACAGCGCGAACCCGATATCCAGTTCTATCCACAACCACGTCTTTACAATTTGGGCAATAGGTATTTTCGCCTCTTTGCCCGGGCAGATTCCCCGCATACACGTATTCAAGCCCGGCCGACGCACCGATTTCCAGCGCGCGATAAATCACGTCAGCCGCTGTGGGCCCCGTATTTCGCGATTTGTACGCCGGATGAAATCGCGATACATGCCAGGGAATACTCGGAGCTACCCCTGCGATAAATTCAGCAATATTTGTCAATTCCTCATCCGAATCATTCATTCCGGGCACAATCAGCGTAGTCACCTCCACCCATACCCCTGCCTGATGTAGCTGCCGAATCGTGTTCAACGTGGTGTCCAACTCTCCCCCCAGCGTCCGTTTATAGATCGTTGGCTGAAAACTTTTCAAATCCACGTTGGCCGCACGGAGAATACGGCAAAGGTCATGCAGCGGCGCCTCTGTCACCTGACCGTTTGTAACAAATATCAAATCCAACTGCGCCGCCTGCGCCAGCGGCGCGATTTCAAGCGCGTATTCAAGGGCGAGTATAGGCTCTGAATATGTGAACGAAATCGACTGACATCGCCGATTCAGCGCATCGCGCACCACATGTTCCGGCGGTGTATACGGAATTTCCGTCGCGTCAAATCCGCCGGTCGCAGGGCACTGAGACAGCGATGCATTCTGGCAGAACGGACAAATCATGTTGCACCCGGCGGTTCCCAGCGAATAGGTCAACGTACCGGGCCGATAATGGCTGAGGGGCTTTTTTTCAACCGGATCCACTGCCACCGCACTGAATCTTCCGTGGGTCAATACCTGCAGACGCTGTTTATGATGCTTCCGCGTGCCGCATCGACCGACATCTCCCTCTTTCAGCACACATCTATGAGGACACAGAAGACACTGGAGTCTGTTTTCGGACAAAATTTCAACAAATGAACTATTTCCCCTCATGATGAAAAAACAGTATCGTTCCCATTTCTCATAATCAATGGAAAATATGTCACATTTTTCACCGACTACTGATCATGCGTCCATATTGACCGCGCTGCGTTTTCATACAAAATAGTTGATAATAAAAACGATTGGGCTAAAAATATCAGCCTCACACTTTTTTGGAGTACGAGTATTATTTATGACCGTTAAAGCGGGCATTGTTTGCGGAAATTGTGACCAGTTGAACACGGTTGAGAGCCGGGAGTGCAGCGAATGCGGCAGTCGTCTTGAGCTTTCCGCCGCAACTACTGATACAGCGACTTCTGCGCAATCAAATGAAAAATCAGGGCCGCAAGACGCAGCCCAAGACGGGAAAGAGGATGAATCTATGGAGCAGGCACGGCATCTAGTTTGCGGCGAGTGCTACACCCCGGTTCCTGCGGGACACAAATTCTGCGGAAAATGTGGTAATTCGCTCGAAAGCAACGTCATCAAAGATCCCAATTATTTTGGCGATCTGCAATCCCCTGGCAAAGCGAAATTAATCCTCATCAAGGGAGAAGGTGTGGATGGAATGAGTTATCACCTCAACTCCACCGAACACCTGGCCGGACGCACCCAGGGCGAAATCGTATTTCAGGACGATCAATGGCTGTCTCCCGCCCACGCCAACTTTGTATATCAGGACGACAAAATCTTCGTTCAGGACCAGAACAGCCTGAACGGAATTTTCATCGCCATCACTCAGCCCAAAGTGGTAGCGCCGGGCTCCGTTTTCATGGTGGGCGAGCAGGTGTTCCGCGTTGAAGAAGTGGCGCCGGTCGATCAAGGCGCGGAGCCCGACGGCACCTACTTTTTCTCGAGTCCGTTCACCGCCGGTTCGTTCCGGGTGGTGCAGATTCTGGAAGGGGGCGGCGATGGGATGATCGTTAATCCCAAAGAAACCAAGATTACCATCGGTCGCGAAGATTGCGATATGAACTTCCCGGCAGATCCGTTTATCTCCGGTAAACACGTTCAAATCGAATCCACAGCAGATGGAATTGCGGTGACCGATTTAAACAGTAAAAATGGTACATTTCTGAAAGTAAACAAAGAAACAGAACTGGTCCACGGCGACTATCTGTTCCTCGGTCGTCAACTTCTTAGAGTTGAGATAACCCAATAGGAGGTCCGAAGGTGATTGTTTGTCCGAAATGCTCAAAAGAAAACCAGGACCATTACAAGTTCTGTCTGGGATGCGGTTCTGATCTGCCGCGCGCCGAGGCTCCCTCTTCGGCAACTCCGCCGGCCGGCATTGCCGCCGCTGAACCCGTTGCCCCCGCCTCGGCGGCAGACACCGGTCAGGCCAATGTTTCGGCCAACGCCAATATGGCGACCACGCCGTCTCCTCCCCCGACCGAAGATCTGACGCCTGCGGCTGTCGATCCATCGCCCGCACGTGCTTCGGCGCCCGTCAACACTGGGTCCGCCTGTGCCAATTGCGGCGCCAACATTCCACCCGGATTCGCCTTTTGCGGCGCATGCGGAACCCCCATCGGGGGTGCGGCACCGGCGCCTCAGTCTTCTGCCCCGGTCAGCTCCGGCCAACCGGCATCGTTGATTCTGATTCAACCGGACGGCAGCGAAGGCGGTATTGTAGAAATTCCCGATACGGATGTGGCTGTCGGCCGAGATGCCGGCGGCTTCTTTGAAACCGATGCCTATCTTTCGCCTCGACATGCGGTGTTTCGTGCGCAAGGCGCTCAAATTGTCTGTCGCGACGAGGGTAGTTTAAATGGTGTGTTCAAAAAAATCATGCCCAATGAACCGGTCGAAATCAAATCCGGTAATGTATTCCGCATGGGCCAAGAGCTGATTCTTTTTGAAGCCATCGACAAAGGCGCAAACGGTCCCGACGGAACCAAACGCATGGGGTCTCCCATTGAGGGCCTGTGGGGAAGAATCTCGCTTATCGTTGGCAAAGGACGACTCGGCAATGCGTTTCCCATCGGTGGAGAAGGCGTGATCTGCGGGCGCGAACGTGGAAACATACTGTTCCCCGAAGACGGCTACATTTCGGGCGTTCACATGCGCATCCATTCCGAGAGCGGGAAATTCTTCCTCACCGATCTGGGAAGTTCCAACGGCAGCTATCTCAAGCTCACCGGCGAAACCTCGCTGAACAACGGCGACTTCATTCTGATGGGCGCCCAGCTTTTCCGCATCCAAACCTGATCTTCCGATACCGAATCCAGGCATCGCGCTCCAGTCATGCAGCAGTTTGCTTGTCAGATGTCTTTTCTGTCACTTCCTCTTTCACGTTCTCGGCACTTTTCAGTTGCGCCTCAATCTCATCGGCAATATTCGGATTGTCTCGCAGGTAGGCGCACGCTTTTTCCTTTCCCTGACCCAGCCGCACTTTCCCATACGAATACCAGGTGCCTGACTTGGTGACCAACTCCGCCTGCTCGCCCAACTCCACCAACTCATGAACACGACTGATGCCCTCTCCGTAAATAATGTCGAATTCGGCGGTTCTAAAAGGCGGCGCCAGTTTATTTTTGATAATCTTCACTTTTGTTCTTGCACCGATGGGGTCGCCCTCCCCACTACCTTTGATGGTGCCGATACGACGAACATCCAAACGAACCGACGCAAAAAATTTAAGCGCGGTCCCACCGGTTGTGGTTTCGGGGCTACCGAACATCACGCCGATTTTCTGGCGTGTCTGATTGATGAAAATGACTGTAGCGCTGTTTTTATTCGCAGCACCGGTCAGCATACGCATCGCCTGAGACATCATACGCGCTTGAACCCCCACGTGATGATCACCGATATTTCCTTCCAGTTCCGCTTTGGGAACCAGTGCCGCCACCGAATCCACCACCACCAAATCGATATTTCCTGAATTTAGCAGGGCCTGGGTGATGGCCAGCGCCTGCTCCCCATGATCCGGTTGTGAAATCAGCAGTTCGTCCACATGCACCCCTAACTTCTTCGCATACGTGGGATCGAGCGCATGCTCCGCATCGATAAATGCACATGTTCCGCCGGCCTGCTGCGCTTTTGCAATAGCATGCAATGTCAGCGTTGTTTTTCCAGATGATTCCGGCCCGTAAATTTCCACCAGCCGCCCCTTGGGATACCCACCCACTTTCAGGGCCAAATCAATGGAAAGCGATCCGGATGATACACAGGGCACATTGCTGATCCCCTTCGTATCTCCCATACGCATCACCGTACCTTCACCGAACTGCTGTTCGATGTTCTTGATGGTAGCTGCAATATCTTTCAGCGTTCTTTTTATCGTCATTGCTTCTCCTTTTCCTATGGCATGGCTTTTTACAGCAGTTACGGACCCTTTCGGTCCAGACTTCTATACCCGATGGCTTCTGCCACATGCGCCGCTTTGATATGGATCTGGTTATCCAAATCGGCGATGGTCCGAGCCACTTTCAGTATTCTGGAATACGCCCGTGCGGACAGACCCAACCGCTCGATGGCACGTTCTATTAGCTGTTTCGACGTCGCATCGAGTCGGCAATGTTCGTTAATTGCGGAGAGGGACATTTTTCCATTTGATGAAATGCGCGTATTTTTGAAGCGCTGTCGTTGGCGCTCTCTCGCTTCTAGTACACGTTCCCGAACCGTTTGCGACGATTCCGCCGCAGAGTCCACCGTAAGCTCTTTCACTTTCACAGACGGAACTTCCACATGGATGTCGATGCGGTCGAGCAGGGGCCCTGATATTTTTCCGCGATATCGTTCCACATTCGCCGCAGAACAGATGCACGCGCGATCCCCGGATCCGAAGTATCCGCACGGACACGGATTCATGCTGGCCACCAGATTGAACGACGCGGGAAAGGTACTTCTGCCCGCAGCCCGGGAAATGGTGATTTCGCCTTCCTCCAATGGTTCCCGCAGTACCTCCAGAACATTTCGCTTGAACTCGGGCAACTCATCCAAAAACAAAATTCCGTTGTGCGCCAGAGACACCTCTCCCGGTTTCGGCGGATTCGATCCTCCCACCAGCCCCGCGTCCGAAACGGTATGGTGCGGCGCGCGAAATGGACGCACCGTTATCAATGGCCGGGACGCATCTGTCAGGCCGAGTACGGAATGGGCTTTCGACACTTCAAGCATTTCCTCAAATGCCAAAGGCGGCATAATGGTGGCCAAACGCCTGGCCAGCATGGTTTTTCCGGAGCCGGGCGGACCGAGCATCAAGATATTATGCGCACCCGCTGCCGCCACTTCCAGCGCCCGTTTCGCATGTTCCTGCCCCTTTACCTCGCATAAATCCACATCAAGGGCGACAATGGTTTCACGATACTTTGTCACCGCATGGGGAGTGACTTGTTGTTCGCCGGTAAAATGCATCACTGCGTCGCTTAAATTTCGCACCGGCAACACCTTCACCTCTCCGATAACGGCCGCCTCCTTCGCGTTCTCAGCCGATATCATCAACGCGCTGCAATTCAGCTCCCTGGCCAGCAATACATACGGTAGCGCGCCCGGTACCGGTCGAATACTGCCGTCCAGACCCAGTTCTCCGATAATCATCGTTCGATTCAGCGAATTTCCATCAATCATCCCGGCGGCGGCGATGACCCCCAGCGCAATCGCCAAATCGAATGCAGCGCCGCTTTTCTTCAAGTCCGCAGGCGCGAGATTTACCGTAATTTTTCGCGGCGGAATCGCGTACCCAACATTGCCAAGTGCCGCCTGCACCCGCACCTTCGATTCTTTGACCGCACCTTCCGGCAACCCAACTATTGAGAACGCCGGCAGACCCAACGCCAGGTCCACTTCAACCTTCACTGCCTCAGCACTAATGCCGCTGAGCGACCCGCACGTAATCGTTGTTAGCATACCCTCTCCTCGGTAAACACGGGCGCATCTGAAACACGAAACGCGATGCACAGCCGCACACCCCAAAGCGCTACGCAAGCCCCATGCCCAGTTTTGCAAAAATCGTAACCATAAAGAATTGCATAACAATTCGCTTTTTCCAGCAATTCAAGGGAGTGGCCAGAGAAGAAAAATGGCCGGTGCAAATCGGGCAATCGAAGGGATTTGCTTGGAATCGTGCACGCAAACGAAAAACACTCAACAAAATTCCACGTTGACAACGGAAATCCGGTGGACACCCTGTTGATATGAATTTGTTTACCGCCATCGAAACTCGAAAAAGCAGCCGACGATTCAGCAATGAACCCATTGATGAAGACACCCTGTTTAACATTCTAAAGTACGCAAACCTCGCACCATCGGCCGGCAACGCCCGACCCTGGCGCTTTATCGTCTTGTGCACTCCCGACATACTGAAGCAGGCCGCGGCCATTCACCCCCAGGCGGCCATGGCCGATAAAGCGCCATGCGCCGTTGTGGTTGCCGGAGATCTGTTCAAAGAAACCCAAAGCGGGTTCTGGGTTCAGGATTGCGCGGCCTGTACCAACACCATGCTGCTGGCCGCCCACGGCATGGGGCTCGGCGCCCTCTGGACCGGAATCTATCCGATCAAACAACGGGTCGAAAAGTTCAGCCGCATGCTGAACGTGCCCAAATCGGTGATACCGTTTTCCATGGTGCTGCTCGGTCACAGTAATGTGCGCCCCCCTGACGATCCGGTCGAATTCGATAAAAGCAGCGTCTTTTTCAATACATTCGGGACAACCGAATTTCCCGAATAGCGGTAGCGTCAACAATTACGGTTTTTTTTGTACAAACCGCGCCCGGGCCGGTACAACCTGTTGCCATGAAGATTGATCGTCTCCTGAGCATCGTGTTGCTGCTGCTCAAACGTAAAAAAATAACCGCACCGGAGTTGGCCGAAACCTTCGGTGTTTCCGTGCGCACCATATATCGCGATATAGACGCGATTGATGCGGCCGGGATTCCAATCGTTTCGTCGAACGGCGTCGGCGGGGGCTTCGAAATCATGGACACTTACTCTCTGGAGCGTCAGCTGTTCTCTGTAGATGACTTGTTGTCCATACTCAGCACGCTGAAAGGTGTCGGCAACGCATTGGGGCAGGCGAACATACAGCGTACCACGCAGAAAGTGGCAACCCTGCTGCCGAAGGTTCAGGCGAACGCCCTCAGCAACGAACTGCGTATCGAGCTGAAACCATTCGGGGATACCGGCGCCACCCAGAAAACATTAGAACGTATTCAGAAGGCTCTGTCAGAAAGACGCTGCGTTCGCTTCACCTATCTGAACAGCGAACGGCAGACCAGCGACCGGGAGGTAGAACCGATGACCTTGGTGTTCAAGGGATCGGCCTGGTACCTTTTCGCATTCTGCACCCTGAAAAACGACTACCGATTATTCAAAATTTCGCGCATCCGCAATTGCGTTCCCCAGCCCAGACATTTTGCACGACGCCAGAAATCCTACGATGAGTTTGCTGCAGAGAGCGACCGGCGCGCCGAACAATCGCTTGTGCACCTGGCGCTGCAATTCGATTCAGCAGCACGTTTCTGGGTGGAGGATACCTTTTTTCCCAATCAGATTACCCGCAGAAGCAAACACCACATTCACGTTGCGGTTTCTTTGCCCGAAGGTGAGTGGATTTACAGTTGGCTCCTCAGTTTCGGTGGCTATGTAGAAGTATTGTCTCCCAAGACAGTGCGTCAAACCCTTCATGATCACGCCGCCGCGCTGGTCAAAAAAAATGCATAGACTCCGTTTTACCGTCTGAAACCTGACATACTGTTGTCAACAGCGGGTTGTAAGGTGGCGATACAACCCAACCCGCATCGGTCGCCGGCAGCGATGATGCGTTTTCGAGGAGGTATCAAATGGAAACCATGCAATTTTGTCATTCTTGCGGTATGCCGCTGCAATCCCCGATGGCCGGTCAGATTCACGGAAATTTCTGCGGTAACTGCGCAACGGCTGACGGAACATTGAACCCGAGAGAAGCGGTCCAAACCGGCATCGCCCACTGGCTGCTCAGCTTTTCGCCGGATGTCACCATGGACACGGCCATGATTCGCGCCGATCATTATCTACGCGCCATGCCCGCGTGGGCAGAATAAAGGCTATCGCTACCGCCGCCCTTTGAACCCCATCATATTCTGAACCACCGATTCGCTCTCTTCGGCGATCAGTTCTTCTTCTTCGGCCCGCTCGGCGCAATCCTCACATACCTTGACCTTGCGTCCGCCCCATTTGATTGTCACCATGTCTTCTTTTTCAAATTCGTCTTTGCAGATTCGACATGTCGGCATGTCACACCTCTTTTTCGAAAAGCGTCTTTCGCCATCACCACCGACTGGTGATGATCACCTGATTATTCTCTTCGTCGTATTCAAAACCGCCGCCGTCGCGGCAGCGCCAGCAGGGCGCCCAATACACTTCGTCCCGATGCCCTTCGCGATACACCAGCGCCAGCGGAATGGGATTGTCCCAAATAATCATACTCGATTCATGCACGTACTCTTCATTGTCTTTCACCTCGTGCAACGCCACAACAAATGAATGTCGATTAGAGCGTCCCACCGCCAACCACAACTCCATTCCCTGGCGCGGAATCCAACGCAGCGGCTTCCACACAAAATGAATTCCCTCTTTGGCCAACTGTTCACGATCGCTGCCCCGTTTGGCAAGTACGGCGCGAACATCGGCGTTGCTGAACATATGCGGGTTATCGTGCACCGCTTCAAGCTGGGGAATGCTGCGAATGATTTTGGCGAATTCCTCGGGCTTCATGGTTTTGTACATGCTATGCGCCGGCCTCGGTCGTTCAATAAAACACGCCGCCTTGTTCACTTCCCCTTTGCAGCACCGGAACCCCAGCACGTCCGATTGTTCATCGGGACTGAAGCGCCAACGTTTGGCACAGCGGGCGCCATGGGGCTCGTCGATGGGTTTATCCAAAAAGGTCTGACCCGGCGCAAAGCCCCGCACGGCGGTTCGAACCTGTTGATCCGGGTCTTTCCCCCAAGCACTCGACGTCCATTCCAGTTGTTTTCCCATGGCCCACACGCCGAAAGGTGACGGTGCACCGAGAACATCTCGAAAAGACCCGGGGTTATACAACATTCCTGAGATATATCGCCGGTTGTCGGTAGACTTGCACGCATACTCGTATTCCAGTTCCGTACACAGCCGTTTACCAACCGACGCGCATTGCTGTTCCGCTTCCAAACGGCTCACGCCGGTTGTAAACGGCATCGCCGGGTCATTGGGCCATGGAAGCACATCCATCTGAAACGCGTTCATTTTGGTTGAAATGTGGTCATTTTCGGCAAACTGCTCGCGCAACTCGTCATCGACGGCGCTGCCGCGCAAAAACATACCGCCGGGAATATCCACCATAGCCCCCGCCTGCGGCGGCGGAAACACCGGTGCTTCCAATGTTTCCACAACCGGTTCCGCGCGGGGAGGACGAATTCCGCGATCCACGGTGTTCTGATTTTCGGTACTGGCCGCATTGGAAAGGGTTCTGCTGTCCTTTCCCGACCGCTTCTGTGCATCGTGACGAGACAAGGATTCTGATGTCTCAGATGCCGTATCTGTATTCTTTCCGCTTTTCGTCTGACCACACCCGGCTAAAATGAAACACATTGATAAATAATAAACAACAATTCTCATGAAAATTCGTATTACAGGAATACGCTGACGGCCTCAATGATTGTCTCAACAAATATTCGAAAACACATTGACAACCCATGCGGTGTAGCCAAAGGTGAATGTCATGACACACAGCACAGCCACAACCCCCAGAAACTGCTGGATAGAAATTTCTAAAAGCGCTCTGCACAACAACCTTGTCGCCTTCAAACAATTGCTGCAGCCCAATCAGCAGCTTCTCTGCGTAGTGAAGGCAAACGCATACGGACACGATGCACAGATGATAGCGGAAGCGGCAATGGAATTCGGGGCCGATTGGCTCGGGGTGTTTCAAGTAGAAGAAGGCGTTCTACTTCGCAAAGCCGGGCTTCGCGCCCCCATCCTGGTGCTGGGGCCATCTTTTGGAGAGCAGTTCCAAATCGCAGCAAAGTATGAGTTGCAGCTCACGATTCCATCGCTGGAAAGTATCAATAATTATACATCAAACCTTCCGAGCACGAACGTTCCTATCCATCTGAAATTGGAAACCGGCACCAATCGGCAGGGCATTCGCTTCGAAGAACTGGAAGATGTATCAAAAATCATACTTTCGAACCAGCTTTCCGTCCAGGGCGCGTACACCCATTACGCCGACATAGAAGACACCACAGATCACGATTTCGCGACTTCTCAACGACTTCAATTCGAGAATTCTATTGAAAAATTGAATAGTTTGGGGATAAATATTCCGTTTCCGCACACCGCTTGTACCGCAGCGACCATTTTATTTCCCAAAACCTATTTTCAGTTGGTTCGGGTAGGCATCGGAATGTACGGGTTGTGGCCGTCCAAGGAAACCAACGTGTCGGCGCACACCCTGGGGCGTGCTCAGATTGAACTTCAGCCGGTGATGCAGTGGAAAACCCGCATCACCCAAATCAAACAGGTTCCGGCGGGTGAATTTGTCGGCTACGGACGAACCTTCCGCACCACCCGAAAAACCACACTGGCTATTGTCCCGGTCGGATACGCCGACGGGTACAGTCGTCGATTTTCAAACGCTGCCAACACCCTGGTTCGCGGCACCCGAGCCAGGGTTGTCGGCCGGGTGTGCATGAATCTCTCCATGATTGATGTGACCGATGTTCCGGGCGCCCAGGAGGGGGACGTGGTCACCCTGCTTGGAACCGACGGCGATGAAACCGTCAGTGCAGAACAGCTTGCAACACTTGCCGACACCATCAACTACGAAATCGTCACCCGCGCCGCCCCCGGCGCCCCGCGAATATGGGTATAGTTTCGATTCAGCGGTAGCGGTAAAATTCAACGTCCGTTTTCTGCTAGTACTAATCAGCAGGGCGACGAGGGGGACGACATCGCCGGAATCGAATGGTCAAAAGAGTGGAATGCCGATTTATATTGACACCCACGCGGCGTGATGGCTGTACATGGAAACCAAAGACTTGGTTGTCCAGGCGAATTATTCCCACGCATTCTGGGAGTGACCGCGTTCTGTGATTTCGCGAATCGCGAGACGGAAAATAAATCAGACGATGCGTTTGGCTACGGCGAGTCCGAGTTCTCGGCCGGCGGCCAGGTCGGCTTCGGAGGGAACGTATTTCACGTTGAGTCCGGGTTGAACCAGATCCACTTTGATGGCGTCCATCATGGCGTCCAGGTGTTTGGTGGCTTCGCCGCTCCAGCCGTAGGACCCGAAACTGGCACCCACCAGATTTTTCGGCTTCAGACCGGTAATGTAGTTCATCACGTCGGCCACCGTCGGATAAATCTGATTATTCATGGTGGGAGACCCTACAATCAGCGCCCCCGCGTCCAGCAGCTCCGTAACCACGTCACTGCGATGGGCACCCTCCAGCGGCATCAACTCGACTCGCGCGCCGCCGTCCGTCAATCCACCGCCCACAGCCGCCGCCATGCGCGCCGTGCTCTGCCACATAGTGTCGTAAATCACCACCGCTTTATTGGTTGATTTCTGTTCCGCCCAGTCGCGATACCATTGCAGCACGGTACCCACATCCTGGCGCCAGATGGGGCCGTGATCCGGGGCAATCATCTTGACATCCAAATTGTAAGATGGAAATTTATCTAACAGTCTCAATACGATGGGGGATAAATGCAACAAAATGTTGGCGTAGTACTTTGCCGCTTCCCGTTTGATAATCCAGGGGTCCAGTTCATCGGCGTAGCGCTCGGCTGTGGCCAGGTGCATGCCGAACGCATCGTTCGAAAACAGAATGCCTTCTTCTTCCAGAAACGCGAACATGCTGTCGGGCCAATGGAGCATTCGGGTTTCGATAAAACTCAACGTTGCGTTGCCCAGGTCCAGTTTATCACCGGTTTTCACCACTTCGAGCGCATCGCCCATACCGAAGTGATCGTTCAACGCTTCAACGCCTTTGGGAGAAGCCACGATTTTTTTCAGATTCAGCTCTTTGGCCAGGCGGGGCAACGCACCGGAGTGATCCATCTCGGCGTGATTGGATACCACGTAATCAATTTTGGACGGCTCAATCACCGAACGAATGCGGCTCATCATCTCGTCGTAAAATTGCGGCTTTACGGTGTCGATTAACGTCACCTTGTCGGTCAGAATCAAAAACGCGTTGTACGTAGACCCTCTAGATGTTTTGTACCCGTGAAAATTGCGCAGTCCCCAATCAATGGCGCCCACCCAATATACACGTTCAGAAATTTTCAGCGCTGTAAACGCATCGCTCATAAAAAGTCTCCGTTCTAAAAAACGCCGGTCAGTTCCGCAGGAAGAACAAATGTGCGGGCGTCCATCTCGCGATCCAGCATAAACAGCCCACCCTTGTTGCCATCGACCAGCTTCAGCTTCTGCACCACCGCATCGGTGTTGGATTCTTCCTCGGTCTGTTCGTCCACAAACCAGTTCAAAAAACTCACGGTGGCGTGGTCGCGCTCCGCCAGCGCCAAATCCATCAGGCTATTGATCAGTTCCGTCACTTTGCACTCGTGCGCGTACACCGCTTCGAAACATGCCAGGGGAGAATCCCACTCATTCGGAGGCGCTTCCACCGCTTTCATGTTCACGCGACCGCCTCTCTCATTCAGATACCCTGCGATTTTCTGCACATGCGTCAGCTCTTCGAGCGCCTGCACCCGAAGCCAATGGGAAAACCCGTCCAGCGAGATGGAGTCAAAATACGACGCCATCGCATAATACATGTACGAGGAATATATCTCGGCGTTAATCTGTTCATTCAACGCGTCCTGAACTGTTTGTTTAATCATGTTACCCTCCCCCGGATAAAATGTGTCTTAGTCTAGTTCTTCAAATTGATCTTTGCCTACACCACACAGGGGGCAGGTAAAATCGTCGGGAACATCTTCCCATGCGGTACCGGGATCAATTCCCTGGTCCGGTGCGCCCATTTCAGGATCGTAAATCCAACCACATGCAATACATTCTTGTTTCTTCATCGGTATTCTCCTTGTCACTCGTTGATGAGCCATTCAGTTGCCTCGGGTTATGGCAATCCATGTGCCAACTTGCTCCGCTTTCTTCAAATGGCTGAAATATCGGCGCTTTCTACATAGCAAAACCCCTTCGGTGCATCAAGCATAACCACATTTTGAAAACAATTTTGTTTCACACGCCGATCATGAGACATTTTTTTATCGGCCCCACTGAGACACTCAATGAAACCATTCAACCCGTCCATCCAAAAAAAAAATAAATAAATTGCCTTTTCCATCGCCACGGAACAACATTTCCGCGGTTCCTTTCACCAGACAGACAAAATCGGGATGAAGCCGTTCAATGGCGGTTTTTCATACAGCAATCCACTGTGAGGTACAGTCATGAAATTAAGAGCATTTAAAATATTCGCCGTTGCAGCATTCTCCCTGTGGCTCGCGGCACCTACGGTTTCCGCGCAGGAAGCGACCGATCAGGTAACAAACAACTCGCTCATTCTCGGGTTCAAAGTGAGTGCCGGGGGCCGATATGATGACGTTCGCATGTGCGTGGCCACCCCCGCGGGAACCAAAGGCGGGCCGGCGCTCGACATATCGTTTTTTACGGAAATCGGCTTGAAAGAAGATGTATCACTGCTGGTGAATATACCGGTCATGCGACCGCTGTTGTTCGCCGGGGCATTTAAAATGCTGCAGTTTGAACCCGAAGTCTCTCTTTTGTTTCGTCATGTCAACGACGGCAAAGTCGATGTGGTGGCCGGCCCCACCCTGGGCATGGTTTTTCACTACGGTCCCGACTATGAGTCGGATCGCACCGGCGACGCCCGAGGTCCGTCATTTTTCGCGATGGGGCCCAAAATTGGTGCGTATGTGGGGTTGGACTTCAAAAAACCCAACGACAAATTCAACTTCGGTCTGGGCCTGAGCCCGTATGCGGCGCCGCTGTTCGGCATCAATGACGAAAATGATCACCGAGGCGTTGTGGTGGGCGGCTCACTGGACGGACTCTTCCGCTTCTCAACCAAATAACGACTTCCTTCGTCACACCCGTTTCGCCAACCTTGCCGCGTACCGTTCTTTTCCATCTCGGGAAAATGATAGCTGAACATCTATGTGTACATTGGCGGGGCACATGGCAGGGGTGATCGGTTCACTGGTGAGCGTATATATTCTGCCGTTTTCACCAAGAATTTTCCTGGCCCGCTGTATCCATTTTTTCGGCGGAAACACCGCCTGGGCGGACGCGCCGTCGAATGCGGGTTGGATCAGTTCTCTATCCTGGGTGTGCAGCACCTCGGCGTTCAATTGAAACCCATCGACCAAGTGCTGCAGAAACCGCACGCGCTTTTGTCTCGGCTCCACCATGGTGATGTGGATGTTCGGCTTCAGTATGGCCATCGGAATCGCCGGCAACCCGCCCCCGGAGCCGATGTCCACGAACGACCGGTGGGTCTCATCCAGCACGGTAAGTAGGGTAAGCGCATCAAACAGCGGCCCGGCGGCAAACTGCGCTGCACAGCGGGCCCCCGTAACGTTCACCCGCGCGTTCCACCGGATCACTTCTTCACAGTACGCAAGAAGCTGTGTGCGCTGTTCGTCATCAACAAAAAGATTCAACATATCAACAACTTCAGAGATTTGTGCAATCGTGGTCAACTCTGTCTCGCGGTCGTCATGCATCATGAAGCGGTTGTAGCGCCAATCGAAAACCGATGTCCATGAAATAAGAAATTGCCTCCAATAATTTTTCTTTTCAAGCACTTCTCCATACACTACACGATGTAACCGAACCTACTCTCTATGCATTTAGGAGGAACCCGTGACGCCCCAATCCAAAGTCCAGCAGTTTGTCGACCGTATTTTCGAACAGCCCACCCCTATTCAAAACCGCACGGAAATGGAAAAAGGCGCCTCCAGTCGTCGGTATTTTCGCATTGAGCTGGCAGGAGATGCGCCCTCGCTGGTGCAAATGGTGCTTCCCGAAGACAGTTTAAAGAGCGACGAGGCGTTCGGCGGCGCCCCCCCGGATGAGCTTCCCTTCATTAACGTACAGCGCCATCTGGCGGCAGCGAATTTACCGGTGCCGCGCGTATTTCTCGACGCCACCGACGAAGGACATCTGTTCCTGGAAGACCTGGGAGAAATTACCTTTAACGCCAATCTCCAGGGAAAATCAAGCGATAGGGTGGAAGCGTGGTACTATGCCGCGGTCGATTTGTTGGCGCAAATGCACAACGCCATGTGGCCCGTTGACAACACCTGTCTGGCCAGCAAACGATTTTTCGATTTTGAATTGTTGCGCTGGGAGCTCGATCACTACCGGGAATGGGGACTCGAAAAACGCAATGGCGTATTGTTGGACACCCTGACCCGGCAAACCCTCGATCGGATATTCGATCGGTTCGCCGAAGAAATCGACGCCCTGCCCAAAGGATTTGTGCACCGTGACTATCAGTCGCGCAACCTGATGGTTCTGGCAGACGAGCCCCATCCCGAAAACCTGAGTATTATCGATTTCCAGGATGCCCTGATAGGTCCGCGCACCTACGATTTGGTGGCCCTGCTCAATGATTCGTATGTGGACCTGTCTGCAGAGGTTCAGGAACGATTGATTCAGCGGTATGCACAGAAACGGGCTCTGCCCTATGCGGAAATTCGACACGAATTCGACTTGATTACCATTCAACGAAAATTGAAAGACGGCGGCCGATTTGTTTTTATCGATCAGGTGAAAGGCGACCCGTCGTTTTTACCTTTTGTAGACAAATCCTTTTCCCGCGTCCGCAGCGCGCTCACCCGCATTGACGGGCATGAGGAGTTGAAAGCGATTCTCCAACAAGTGGATCCGGACAGATTTCGGATATAGCAGTGCGGCTTCATGCGCGGGCGCTTCGCGAAGCGCCCCTAAGACGAAATAATTATTGCTGATTTTTTCTTTAACGAATCTATCAAAGAATGTTATTCGTTGAATAATCCGACATCGTTTTATTTTTTATTTTTTACTATTTTTCACGCCGCTTTTCTGGGGCTTTGATGTATCGGTTTTTGAGGATTTACGACATATGAAAAAAGCAACCTTCCTGATTGTGATTCAGCTGCTCGTGCAGCTATTCGCGTTCAACGCAGCGGCAGGAGACAGCGCACGCCGTTCTTTCGAACAAGGAAAAGAACTGTTTTCCGAAGGGCAATACGAGGATGCGGCCGAAAAATTTCGCGAAGCCTACAACGCGAAACCCACCTGGAAGCTGCTGTTCAACATCGCTCAGGCGGAAGCGGCAGCCAAGCGGTACGGATTGGCCATCGAGGCGTTTGAATCGTATCTGGCCCAGGGGGGCGACGACATCACCGCCGACCGCAACAAGGAAGTGCTCGACGAAATACAGCGACTTCGCTTTCTGGTGGGGGTGCTGCAGGTAAGTGCGCCGGATCAGACCGAGGTGATTGTGGACGGTATCAGCCGCGGGATGATGCCCGAGGCGTCGAAGAAGCGCGTGGCGGTGGGCACACACCAGGTGTTGCTGAAATTGGACGGCAAGGTGCTGTCGCACACATCGGTGTCGATTTCAGGCGGAATGACCACCTCGGTTTCGGCAGAGGAGGACTCATCGGGAGCGCCGGCCACAGAACCGCAGCAAGCCGCAGACAACGCGGCCGATGACGACGGTGGTACGCAGGTTGTTCTCATCAGCGAATCCGATGTCAATGGCGGCGCACCGCCGGTACCGAAGCCGAAAAACAACTATACGGGTCTGCTGGTTGGAGGAATAGTAACCGGCGTGTTGAGCCTCGGGGGAGTAGGCGTGGGTATCGGTTTCACCGCGAAAGGCGCCGGCGATGCCTCCACCCGCGACACGAACGCAACCAATTACAACCAGACCGACGACCCCACCCTGAAGGCCACCTACGAAGCGGCGGCCCAGAGCGCACAGGATGACCTGCAGGTTGACGGAACGATGATGATCGTCGGATACGCAGCGGGGGGCGCGCTGCTGTTGACCAGCACAATTTTATTGATCGTGCGCGCAAAAAAGAAAAACAGTGAATCACTGGCGATACGACCCGCATGGTCGGGCGTTTTGGTATCTTTTTAATCAAACGGCTAACAAAAAGGGGGCCTTATGAAATATTTTACTCAATCGATTATTCGTGCATTATCGGGTTGGCTGCTGCTTGGCGCTATGCTTGCGGCGTCCACCGGCTGCTGGGGCGACCTGAACCTGGACGACGACGATGACACCGACACCGGTGAAGGAGACACCGACACGGACACCGATTCGGATACCGACGCCGACTCTGACGCAGACACCGATTCCGATGCAGATACCGATACAGATACCGATACCGATACCGACACCGATACCGACACCGATACCGATACCGATACCGACACCGATACCGATACAGATACCGACACCGATACCGATACAGATACCGACACCGATAC
>JAFGXQ010000132.1 GCA_016936575.1 Deltaproteobacteria bacterium | reverse complement strand
TTTTCATAACGACCTCCTGAAAAATTTCAGAGGCCATCCTACAGCATCAGAAAACCCGCTGTCACACATGCCCACCGGAAACTCACTCTGTGTCGGTATCGGTGTCTGAGTCGGTGTCCGTATCGGTGTCTGAGTCGGTGTCGGTATCGGTGTCTGAGTCGGTGTCCGTATCGGTGTCTGCGTCGCTGCTGTTGCCGCAGACAAGCGTATCTAAGAAATTGTGATCGCCTAATGACCAGCACATGTTTTCAATCATCGGGTAGTCATCACATTGCGTCAAACATTTCATTGTGCTCAGACACTGTGCATCAGATGTACAGACATCTGAACAGTATGTTCCCGTAGCCGTTCCAATACAAGGTGAGGATAGTGATGAGCTGGTGCATTGGGTAGAACTTGAGCCAATGCAAAATGTACCGGAACAACCGTTGCCGCATGCGTCACCCATATCCCCGAAAATGGCATCGGAGTCTGAGTCGGTATCGGAATCGGTATCCGCGTCCGTGTCAGCATCCGTATCTGAATCTGAGTCGGCATCGGTGTCGGTATCCGTATCGGTGTCGGTATCGGAATCGGTGTCCGAGTCGGTGTCGGTATCAGAATCAGTATCAGTATCAGAGTCGGTATCCGTATCCGTATCCGTATCCGTATCCGTGTCCGTGTCGGTGTCGGCATCAGTATCAGAATCGGAATCGGAATCGGTGTCCGTGTCCGAGTCGGTGTCGGCATCCGTATCGGCATCCGTATCTGTATCGGCATCCGTATCGGCATCTGAGTCCGTATCTGCGTCTGCGTCGCTTGTATCCCAACCGATGATTGGGTCTGAATCTGTCACCACACTGGTATCACTGCCGGTATCTTCGCTTGAAGTTTTGCCGTTTTCAGAACAACCTATAGAAAGAAACAAAATTATCAATAATAACATCTTATAGGAATACTGCATCATACACTCGCTTTCTTCTCCAGCAGGAAAAATGCTGAGAATTGAATTTTTTTTCAGGGAAAATTTACCTGTATCGAATACCTTCTAAAATGAATCGATGCGCGTTCCGATTTCTTCGTAAGAACCAGGGAGTGCCGACTGATAATAGACAGTCATCGTTTTCGGGGCGCTCGGTGGAGAAGGCGGCAACGGCACGATAGGGTCGCAGGTTCCCGGTGCTTCGAAAAAGCGAACACTGGGCTCTCCATCGTCATCAATGAAACTGAAAAATATGATGTCTGTATTTGACGGCAACGTCATTGTACCGCTGCTTAGAATGTCTGAACCAAAATACAAGTCCACCGGCAATAATCCACTATTGACACTCACACATGTATCAGCTGGGTCGCAGGTGTCTGTCATTGCGTTCATTTCATCTCCGGAAACATCAAGCGTGAGCGTGATGTCTGTTCCCGATGAAGAAAGATTGTTGCAGAATTTTGCTTGCGTCCCCGAATTTCCCTCCCCACCGGAACAAAGGCCTGTTGCTGCTTTGAACGACGGCTCCAGAGATCCATCCTCTGCGATTTCAATTTCCACCAACACTTCTTCACCGTCTTCGGCGGTAATCGTGCCGCTGCTGAAAACTTCCCCATCTGCAGAAAACGAAACATCCAACTCTCCAATCCCGACACTCGTGCATCCGGTGGAACAGATTGATGAAGAAGAAGTAAGAGTTTGGCCGTTTATGGTCATAATGATTTCAACTTCGGTACCATCGGTTTGCTGAATCGCGCTGCATAATTTCATTCTGGCGCCGCCCAGGTCGGTGTCGGAATCGGTGTCTGCGTCGGTATCGGTATCGGAATCGGTGTCGGTATCGGAATCGGTGTCGGTATCTGTATCGGCGTCGGTATCTGTATCCGAATCTGTATCCGCATCAGCGTCGGAATCGGTGTCAGCGTCGGAATCCGTATCGGAATCGGTGTCGGAATCTGTGTCCGAATCAGTATCTGTGTCCGTATCCGTGTCTGAGTCGGTGTCTGTATCCGAGTCGGCATCTGTGTCAGCATCCGAGTCTGTATCAGCGTCTGTGTCAGTATCCGAGTCCGTATCAGCGTCTGTGTCATTATCCGCATCCGTGTCCGAATCGGTGTCTGTGTCCGAATCGGTATCGGAATCGGTATCCGTATCCGTATCCGAGTCGGTATCGGTGTCTGTATCCGAGTCGGTATCGGTATCTGTATCTGAATTGGTATCGGTACCTGAGTCCGTATCGACCGAATGGTTCGTATCTACTGTTCTATCCGTATCGCGAAATCGGTCGATTAGCGAGCTGTTGTCATCGTTCGTGTCGGAATCTGTACTTACTTGAGTTGATGTATCCGAATCCGTTGATGTATCCCCTTCTGAGACATTGCTGCAGGATGCCAATGCGGACATGACGAAAATCAACAGCGTTGCCCGCAGATGGTTTCCTGACAACCGTTTTCTCGCATCGAATAACCATGCGTGCGGTTGTACTTTTAGGGAGGGATAAATTGGGTGGGGTGTATGAAAAACCATTTTCAGTACCTCTTCACTTCTTTTTTTCAGTGTTTTGACGGTCTTTCGGTCCGCGTCAATATGGGACTCGGAGAACGCCTTCGACTTAGTTCAGGCGCGGTCAAAAGAAAATAATTTTTTAGTGAAAAAATCATTCTATCTTAACTCTCCAATTACAATATCGTGGATACGATGTTTGTACGATACTATTGGAAAAATACTATGAATTCGGATTTGTGATGTCAACACTTTTCATACTTTTCACACTTTTCACAGTTGGTCGGCTATTTGCGTATTGTGACATGCGCGCCGTCCCCTCGGCGCGCTTTATGGATCGTCCCGGTTGTGGCGAGCCCCCAACTCATAGCACCCGAACAGGACAGATTGTTCACTTTCACGCGATGGCGTGTGCGATGCTGCAAGAAACCGACGACAGAAACGGGCCGCGCGGTGGTCACGCGATGGCGCGTGCGATGCTGCAATTGACAATCCGTGTGAAATCCCTTACTTTTTTCGGCTGATACACCTCTTTAAAAAACGTGGAGGAATTATGAAGCACTGCTTCCTGATATGTACGGCTGTATTCTGGATGATAATTCTTGCGGAGAAAGCACACGCGCAGAATTCGCCGGAAAATGCTGAATCGACGGATTTGAATGGGTCTGCACCGGAGTCTGACGTCAGTTCGCGAATTGCACTCGAGGCATTTAATCGGGGAAATGTGCTGTTCACCGAAGAGCGATACGTCGATGCTGCGGAGTCGTTTCGAGAAGCCTATCAGGCAAAGCCGTCGTGGAAACTTTGGTACAATATCGGGCAAGCGGAAGCCGCTGCAAAACATTACGGGCTGGGGTTGGTGGCGTTTGAGACGTATCTTTCGGAGGGGGGAGATCAGGTTCCTCCGGACCGTTCTCGCGAGGTGCTCGCCGCGATTAAGCGGCTTCGGGAGCTGGTCGGATCACTCGATGTGGTTGCTGACCCCGGTTGCGAGGTGTTTGTTGACGGCGTTCAGCGTGGAACCACACCGCTTGACGCGTTGATCAAATTATCCGCTGGAACCATGCACGATGTGGTTGTGAAGAAAGACGGGGCCGAACTCATTCGCAGAAGCATTCGGTTGAGCGGCGGTGATGAACGAACCCTTTCGGTCTCCGCTACCGATGCGTCACGTGCTACCGCACCTTCTCTGCCTGTGACTTCACCCGAAACGCCGACGACTGCTCCGGAAACCGAAGGGGAGCAGAATCACTCCGTTGTATCTGAGCCGGCGACTGACACACTGCCGCCGTCTTCGACCTCGACGTCGGAAAACACACCGACGGGCAACTCGAATCGTCTGAAAATTGTGGGAATCGTGTCACTTGGTGTCGGTGCTGCGTCGTTGGTAGTAGCCGGGGTGACCGGGGCGTCAGCCATTCATACCGCCAAAAAACTCGACGAGAAGTGTCCAAACGACACGTGCAGTACAGATGCCAGCGTCGACGACATGTATACCTCGCAGGCGTACGGAAACGTATCGACGGTTTTGTTCGCGGTCGGCGGCGCAGCAACCGCTGCAGGCATCATTTTGTTGGTTTTGAATAAAAAGAAGCAAACAGCTTCGCTCCGCATGCCGCAGGCGACACCGGTAATCAGCAACGCCGGCTTCGGTATCGCATTGAAAGGCAGGTTCTGAATGCGTCGACAAATTGCGACAGCAGGGGTCTTTTTATTTTGGGGCTTAGTCGGGTGTAATGTTGTGTCAGGAGCGACCGATTTCAAAGAGGGTTCCTGTGTCAGTGGGTGCGATCGGGATCTGTTGGGAAACGGAATCTGTGACCCGGAATGTAATTTTGCGGTTTGTGAATGGGATGACGGTGATTGCGGCTCATCTGATGGTGATACCGATGCCGACAGCGATGTATGCCCGTCCAACTGTCTTCAGGCGTGGATAGGCGATGGAGAATGTGATGACGTATGTTGGTCTGCTGCCTGCAATTGGGACGGAGGAGACTGTGGCGTTGAATGTGCGTCTGGGTGTCCGGCAAGTTATATCGATGATGGGGCCTGCGATGAGGATTGTTTCAATGCGGCATGTCAGTTTGACGGTGGTGACTGCGTCGACTACTTTGTTTGCGCCGGGTCGGGTCAGCCTCTCAATCCCGATAGCTTCTGCGATGGGGTATCTGATTGTGGTGACGGGGAAGATGAGGATTTTCGGTTCTGTTCGCTCACCGGATACTACGTGACATGTAATGACTATTCGGCCAGCATTCCGTTGAATTTCATTTGTGACAACATGTCGGATTGCCTGGATGGATCAGATGAAGCGAACTGTGATGCGACCGGGTGCGGAGTCTCACAATTTCCGTGCAATAACGGAAGCTGCATCGACTTGTCATACGTGGGAAACAACGTTGATGACTGCGGAGATAATTCTGAAGAGGCCGACGGCAATGTTCGCTTCATTTGTTATAACGGCAGTCAAACGGTTCCCTTCACAAATGTTTGTGACGGTTTCGCTCAGTGCAACGACGGCGCCGATGAATGGATTTCTTTCTGTTTCGGAACCACTGCAACATATTATACCTGCAATGATGGATCCCGGTCCATTCCTGTTGATTATCTTTGCGATACGTACCCGGATTGTGACAACGGTGAAGATGAAAACGTGAATTTTTGTGAAACGTGGGAGTCCTCATCTACGCAATAGATGGCATCGGCACGTTTTTAACTGCTCCCAATCGAGGTTACGCTTGCGCGGACAAAGGAAATTCAAATGACACATAAACATCCCCTTTCGGTGCTTTCCAAACTGGACGAATCCTTGTTTTCATCGATTATGGATCAGTATTCCACCACGTACGAGCCCGGCGCGTTGTCTACGAAGGACAAAATACTGATTGCCCTGGCCATTGACACCGCCAAGGGCGCGTCCGGCGGCGTGCGCAGTCTGGTGAAGATGGCTCGGGACGCCGGGGCGACCGACGCCGAAATCGCCGATGTGTTTCGTGTGGTATACCAGATTTGCGGCGTGGGCAGCATGTATACCGCCGCCCTGGGATTGGCCGATTGATTCGGTGAAGAAGCGTCAGGTTTCATTCCAGAAGATATACACGATGCGACGTTTCCCATTGTTTTTAATGAAAACAGTCATGTATCTGGCGTTGGGGAGAGCTATCTGATCACTTGAAATACCGGCTTTCGGGATGTCCCACCATTTTATCCCTTTCCCGTTGTTGAACGAATTGTTGCGATGGCGAAACAGGGATGATTCTACCACGTCGGGTTTGAACATGTCAGACACCGGCGCGTTCGTTTCGAATTTGAACCATATGGCGTCGTCAATACCCGAACCGAGGATTTTCAACCCGAGCGGTTGAATCTCAATTTGCGGATTGATATACATTTCGGCAACACATCTCGAGATCTGTGCCGGTGTGGGTGAGGTGGTTTCTTCGTCTTTACCGAACGATAGGCAGGCACTTGAAAAAAGCAGCATCAGAAATAAAACCGGTACAATCGGGAGTATTCGCGTTTCAGTTGCCATGCCATCGATAGGGTCATCATTTGGGATTCTCCTTTTTGGAACGGTTGGGTTGAACGATAGTATACCGTACGGAGTGTACAGAATACGAATGGTGATTTCCATATTTGCATCGATGATTTCCCGTCCCCTATAGTCTTGGAACAGAGTAATTTTCTTCAATAAAGCCGAACAATAACAATATTTTCTGATGCAATTTTTTTCAGATGAATGCTACTTTTACGGACATGAACTTAAGTTTGGGCGAAAAATCGGCAATTGTGCTGAATGGAAGGTAGAAGCGAAAATGGTATATGCCTAAAGGTAGGCATTAATATGGTGAGAATTGCCGGATCTGATAGACTCAAAAAGACGACCTTGCGCAAAGGATATGGTAAAACAGGATCTCTTGAGGATGGGAGATGAAACAATATGTTAAAGCATCTGCAAATTCGAAATTTTAAAGGCTGGAAAGATACCGGGCCAATACGTATGGCGCCCATAACGCTCTTCTTTGGCGCGAATAGTTCCGGGAAATCCAGTATTGGGCAGTTTCTGATGATGCTGAAGCAGACAGTGGAATCTCCAGATCGCAAGGCTGTGTTTTATCCCGGAGGGAAAAACTCCGCAGTGCAGTTGGGTACCTACCAGGAAATGGTGTTTCATAGGGATCCTGCAAATAAAATCAGCTTTGAATACAAGTGGGTTCCTGCTCTGCCGCAAAAGGTTAAGGATCCTATTTCCGGAAACAATTTTGTTGGCGACGAGTTGTCTTTTAATGCGGAAATTGGGAAAGGCGCTGATGGCCAGCCTTCAATACGGGTGGAACAACTGATGTACCATCTATGGGATGGCGCATCAGAAAGTCTGAAGGTTGGGATGACCTTTGGCGCGGATAAAGGTGCGAATTACAAGGCTATCTGGGACGGATACGATTTGATTCGACAGAAAGGACGGCCCTGGTCGTTCAAAGCGCCAATTCGTTTTTACGGATTCCCGGAAGAGATGGTTGCATATCATCAGAATGCGGAATTTGTGCAGGATTTAAATCTGCAGCATGAGAAGCTTTTTGGTTTGCTCTCGTTCCTTGGCCCGCTCAGGACAAAAGCCGAACGTCTGTATTCATGGACAGGGATTGAGCCGGAGAGCGTGGGATATTCAGGAGAAAATACGGTTGCTGCGATATTGGCTGCCAGTAGTCGGAAAATTGGTCTTCTAAAACCCGGCGCCCGGAAAGCCTCACCCGCCAAACCCTTTGAAGAGGTTATTGCTCTTAAGTTGTTGGAGATGAATCTCATTACGGATTTTAGTGTAAAGGCAATTGCTGAGGAGCGGCAGGAGTATGAGGTAAAAGTTCGAACCAAAGGGTCGTCGGATTGGGTCGATCTCCCGGATGTGGGATTTGGGATTTCTCAGGTGCTCCCTGTACTGGTGCAGTGTTTCTATGCGCCACCAGGATCCATTATTTTAATGGAACAGCCTGAGATTCATCTGCACCCCAGTGCGCAGTCGGCACTGGCGGATGTGATGATTGATGTAATTAAATCCCGGGAAAATGGTGAGGACAGAAATATCCAGCTTATTATTGAAACCCATTCCGAGCATTTTTTGCGTCGACTTCAACGGCGTATTGCCGAGGGCGCGGTGTCCCAGGATGATGTTTCAGCGTATTTCGCAAATATCACAAAGACACCTGCCCAATTGGAGCCACTTAAAATCGATCCGTTTGGCAACATTCGAAACTGGCCTGAGAATTTTTTCGGAGATGAGATGGCAGATATTACGGCGCAGTCCAGAGCCGCCGTAAAAAAGCGCATGGAGAAAGCTGCGGAGTCACCGGAGTCCTATAAATGAAGCTGCCAAAGAAATGCGTAGTCGATACCAACGTTCCTCAAATCGCCAATCTTGCGGCATGTCATGATTCGAACTCAGATGTCCCGGAGGAATGTATCCTCGCATGTATTGACGCAATTGATCACGTTATACGGCAACGCGCTCTTGTGATCGATAAGGGGGGGGAGATTTTTGAAGAATACAGGCACAATCTGTCCATGTCAGGCCAACCGGGACAAGGCGACTTCTTTTTGAAATGGGTTCACGACCATCAATGGACACTTCCAAAATCACAACTTGTTACCATCACCAGGGAAGACAACGATGCGTATAAAGAATTTCCTGCGTATGACGGACTGACCGGATTTGATCCGTCAGATAAAAAGTTTGTTGCCGTCGCCAACGCCCATCCAAAGAATCCACCAATTCTGCAGGCGACGGACAGCAAGTGGTGGGGCTGGAAAGAATCGCTGGCAGAATGTGGCATCTCCGTCGTGTTTTTGTGCAGCGAGTACGTTAAGGAAAAATACGCAAAGAAGATTTCAAAGTGAGCGATGCCTTTTTCAAGTATCCTGCCACACCGTATCTGACGGTTTTTCCCGGCGTCGATGTGCGAGACGACAAGATATTTTCCGATGATGAGCGGGAAACGTTTCTGACCCATTCGCTAACTGTTGAGGAAAAAATTGATGGTGCCAATCTGGGCATCTCATTTGACTCCGAAGGTAATCTCAGGGCGCAACACCGAGGCGGGTACGTTGAGCTGCCAGGAGTACGTCAATGGGGACCGCTTGAGCAGTGGCTACGTCCGAGGACCGATTTATTGTTTGAGTGTCTGCTGGATAGATTCATTCTGTTTGGCGAGTGGTGTTTTGCGACGCATTCAATCAGATACGAACAACTACCAGATTGGTTCATTGGATTCGATGTTTTTGACAAATGCACAGGCAGGTTTTTATCGTGTGTTCGCCGGAACATGCTTTTAGAAAAAATTGGGATCTGTAACGTCCCGTTTATTGCTCATGGGCGATTCACTCTGGCGGAGCTGGAGCGTTTGCTCACGAAATCCAGGTACGCTACGTTGGCAGCAGAAGGTTTATATCTCAGGTATGATGATGGCGATTGGCTGAAAACCCGGGCAAAGATGGTCAGAGTCGAATTTGTTCAATCCATCGGACAGCACTGGTCAAAGGGGGCATTTCGCACCAATCTGCTCCACCGACGTTGAATATTTTCATGTGAAAACGAGATGTCCGGCTTTCCATGCCCTCTATTTAAAATTCAATATCGGGTTTGGGGACGGGACAATAGGGGACGGGGGAACCTATGTAACCTTTTTCAAACTAAAGTAAAAAAGATGATGCTGCTTTCATTTTTATTGCAACACTAGCGGCCTTGAATAAAGTTACAAAGATTCCTCCGTCCCCTATAGTCGATATTTGCATCAAAGATTTCCCTTCGACGTATTGATGTGCTTCGGGGCTCATGTAACAATATATTGAAGTTTCAGAAAAAAAAGGTATGGGCGAAACGGCTGTGCTATATGCATTTGAGTCCTCGATTGCAATTGTTGAGGATTACGAAAATGGGAAATGAAACTTCGCCATGTATTACTATGCAGCCTCTTTCTGTTTTGCGAACAGCAACGCGATATTGATGAAAATACCTTCTTGCAGCGGGTTGAGCTCGAACCACTGACCCATGTGAATTGGGAACTGGAGCGAATCGCGGCACAAACCGCGGTGATTTCTCCTCCGACCTTCTCTCCAAGACGATTGGTTCGGCGGGTGTGCGTGCAGTATTCGGATGCAGTGCCCGGCGCGATACGAGGGGCGGTTGGAATGCTGCTTTCTCATGTGCCCGGGACCATTGAATCCACAACGTGTGATCAGTCCGATCATCTTCTGATGAACATCGATGTCGATTCTTTGTTGGCACCGGAGGAAATTGTCATCACTTCTGATGAAACAGCGGGGGTGCGCGTGATGACCGTGCGAAGCGGAGTGGGAAAGGGGCACCGAACCGCTATTGGATTTGCGCTTTTCAGAGCGCTGGAGGAGATGGGATTCTCGTTTTTGCATCCGTTGCAGCCGCAGATCCCCGGGGGGCTGTCACTGCCCATGGAGAACCTGTCGATTCGGGAAACACCGGTGCTCCGGATTCGTGGAATTCATCTGCACACCATGCATCCGATAGAACTGGCCGATTTACTGAACGGCTGGGGGCCGGGCGGTCCCGATGACGAAGCCGGATATACGGCGCAGATTCCGTTGTGGCATACCTTTTTGCAGTGGATGCTGGCGAACGGGCTGAATCGGGTGCAATGGGCTTTACTATGGAATCAACGATGGAAATCTTTTGCCGATTCAGCGGTTCGGCAGCAGCGTCTTGCTGAGCTAGTTCAGATTGCGCATGAATACGGGGTTGATGTAGGTATTGACGCGCCGATGTCGCTGACCCAGCAGAACGCCTTTCGCTTAATTCGGCGCACCGGAGATTTGTCTGATGAATTAAGGCAGATTCAAACCCAGGTAGACTATCTGATGCGTACCGGAATTGACTTTCTGGCGCTGGAAAGCGGTACGTCTGAATTTACCCATTCCAATCCCACGCGAATGTTGGCTTGGATGAATTTTATTACTCACTATGCGGATTCGATGTACCACAAGCCCGTAAGCATGAAGGTGCATGTGTCTTCGGGGCAGACCGTCGATGAACTGCGCGACCCGGTAAGCGGTGGCAAACTGAATGTGAATTTTCTTCCTTACTATGCGGATTCCCGGTTGGGAGTGATGGCGCATACGGTGGAATATTACGGACTGACGGACCCTGCACCCGTGTACGGAAACGATACGTTTGCGGCGATGGAGCAGTATATGCAGATTGAATCCGGTCATCGAGAAGTGCTCTGGTATCCTGAATCAGCGTATTGGTGCAGTTTCGATATTGATGTGCCTTTGTTTTTGCCATTGTACGCGGAACGGCGATTCAATGACTTACGTCGGATTCTTCAAGATTCGCAGCGCGGAAAATACGGCGACGGCATTGACGGTCAGGTGGTGTTTTCTTCGGGGTGGGAATGGGGGTATTGGCTGGGGGATGTGGCTGCCGCCAGAGCCGCTTGGAACCCTATGCAGCACATCAGCGATGACGATACCGCGTATGTGTACCTGTTGACGCAAATATTCAGCGGGTTTGAAGAAACCGCGTTTCCGTTGGCTCAGTTGATTGCCGAAGTGGCGTTCAGTCAGCGACAGTTGCTTATTTGGGGCGATGACGCACCGGGCAGTCTTCATTCAATGAATCCGACGGTTACCGGTCAGGCGTACCTTCAGGGAATCGATACGCTGGATGAAATGGCCGAGCTATTTGAACAACTGCCCGGCGCCGCGCTGACGCCGACACAACCGGGGCGGATTTCTCTGCTCATCGGGAGTGACGACAACCGGCTCACCCACCAAACCGCAAAGCAGCTTTCAGATGTGCTGGAGCGAATGACCGTTACGTTTACACAGATGCACCACCGGTTGTCGGCATTGGCTCCGGTGGTGGAGAAGAAGATGTTATCCATTTATGAAGAATTTAATGATGGGTTGCAGATTACTGCGCTGCGTGCAGCTCAGATGCGCGCACTGTATTTTTACCAGTTTGCGCGCGCACAGAATCATACTCAAACGGCAGAGGCATTTCTCGCGGATTCACAGTCTCTGATGCAAGAAGCCGAAACAGTGGTTCATCGGCGGGAGCTTTCCTATCGGGTGGATTCAACCTATCTGGCCAGGTGGCGCGACAATCCCACCGCATATCACTTCGGTTATCTGTGGACTGTGCACTCCCTTTACTACTGGAAGCGCGACCATCTGAAACTGTCCCGCGCCCGCGTGCACCCCTGCGACGCCAATATCTTTGATCCGTTCGAGCTGGCATACGGGCAGGTACCGGATTCCCCCGGATTTCGTCTGTTGCGGTTGTTGATCAATACCATCCCCGGCCTCGAACAATGGAAAGAATGCCTGACCGTGTCCGGCGTTCCGAAATGGTAGGAGGAAATCTTACGGCAGCTTCCATTCTTCGGTGAAGAAGCCTTCTGCAAGTACAGAGCGGTGTTCACCCAGCACGTATCCACCGGCTTCGTCCCAGGTCGATGCGTCGTAGATGACATAATCGGGGAGCAGGGCGGGCAGGTGAGCGCTGTAGTAGATGGCTTGCCTGGTTGTACCGGTATGTACCACCACGTAGCGGTTGGGATTGAGCGGGTTGGGCGCGATGAACGCCGCGCCTACCGTGTCGCCTGCGTATTGTTTGTTGCCGGCGACAATCGCTCCGTTTGCGACGTGTATGGGCAATCGGCTCTCGATGCGGGAGAGTATCTTGTTCCCGGTGGGGGTGCCCACGATGACCAGAGAATAGTTGGCGATATCGTCTTCGGTCACTTCTGCATCGGCCTTCACCGGCCAGTCCACCGTCATGCCGCCGCGAGGCTGTTTCAAATGACTGATGATTCGTCGCGCCAGCGTGCCTTCATATGGGTCAAGGGTACCGTATACAAACAGCAACGGTTCATTTTGTGCATCGGTAATCGGCCCTGCGAGTCCCGGTTTCTTATGGTCGGCTGAAAACACCTGCTCGCCTACTGCCCATTGGTTGGTATTGCGAAAAAACGAAAAGTGGGAACCTTCGTTTTTTTGAAGAGTCAGTGTTTGGCCGTCCAATTCAACCGTCAACGTTTTTTCGGAATTCAGCTCCCGGTCATTTGCGATGGTGATTCCGTTCACGTTTTGGGTGCGGACGGTAATGTGGTTGTCCTCCTGCCAGTGGGCGTCCACCTCTGCCCACTGATTGGAATGAACCATCCCGTCTATTTCAATCCAGTGACTCTTGCGATAGCGCAACGACGCGGTGCGAAATCGAATTTTTCTCGGATGGACATTGCGGTGGTACTTTGAAAAATGGCTGAAAATTCGGCCTTTCTGATACGTGTCGTCCCATACATTATGCCCGGCATCAATCAGTTTCAATTCTGCGTCGTATCCCTCCAGCTGGTAGAATTCGAGCAGGTCTTTGGACTGCCGCGGAAAGTCTTTGGTACCGTGCACCATGTACAGCGGCAGGTGTGCGCCGTTTTTCACCCAGTGAATGTTTGAATTCACTTCTACGGCAAATTCTTCGTCGTCGAGCAGCGGTCGGTTTTTTACTTGAGAGTAGTATTTGAGGTTGTGATAGCCGCAAAGGGGAACCGACGCCGCAAACATGTCGGGGTAGTGGAGCGGAATTTTGGCCGCACCGGTTCCGCCCATCGAAGCGCCGGTGATATAGATGCGGTCCTCGTCGATGCGGTACCGCTCCTTGACAATTTCAATGACATCGAGCACATCGCGTTCGCCCAGGGTATAGTATCCGGAGCTTCCAAACCCCATGGGCGCCACCACAAACATGGGCGCGCGTCCGATAGGGCCGGGAAAGCGGATGCGTTCCTCGCGGGTTTCCTCTTCCTCCATGGGGTGTCCGAACAGGGTGGAGATGGTTTTTACCGGATGCCCGCCCAGACCATGCAGTGCGACGATCAATGAAAACTGTTTGTCGTCCGACTCCCTCCATCCCTGTGGTACATACAGCGCATAGTTGTGCAGCTGCCCGTCAATAGAAGAACGATACCCCCGTCGCTGTAATTGATTGTGCTTGTCAGCGTATGGGTCTTGACCGGAGGCCGCCACCGCGATCATTTTTTCGGTGTCGGTCAATTCTCGCGCTATATATTCGGTTCCACCGTCACCTTGCTGCAGCAGCGTCTGCAGGTGCTCGACACGCCACTCCAAACTTTCGACTGTTGAGCGCGGCAGTTCAGAATTACGCACCATTGCCAGTTGCGCCACTACCGCGAACAGTCGCCGGATATGACCGGGCTTCATGCGCACCCATGCGGTAAAAGAAACCTTCGGTGAAAACTGAACCTGAATTTTATCGGGAATAGACGAATCGTCTGCATCATCGGGAGAAAAATAAAAGCGGCGCAGCAGGTATTCGGTTTTGTGTGGATGGTCTCCCTCCAACATTACGGTAAAGCGGTTGTTCTTGTCGGCATCGGTCTGAACGTCAACGGTGCGCTTGCCGAAGAGCGGTTTGGCGCCGGTGAATTGCAGCCACGCGTCAACAACTACTTTTCTGTTCTTCACATCAAATTGACGCACCAGTTTGATGCCTCCGGTGGTCTGCAGAACGACGTCGAGTTTTTCCCCCGCTCCCGGAAGGCGAACCGCTATGTCGCTCGGCCTGCGGAATTCCTCGTTCATCAGACGCGCATACGTGCTCCAGCTGCCCGGTTTGTCTTTGAACAGTTTAATGATCAGAAGATTATCGCCTTTGTGGAGTTTCAGCGGAACCAGGTTGACATCCCGACGTACCCATCTGGAATGGGATGAATTGGTATGTACGATTGTTCCGTTGAGTCGTACCTGAATACCGTCCGTGCTTGCTGTAGACAACCAGATGGAACGTTCATACGTTGATTCGACAATCGCAGCCAGGTAGACGACGGATTCCACCTTGGGCTTGAGTCCGATGCGGCTGTTTTCGGCGATCAGCAGTTCGACCGGCTCATTTTTCATGCGATGGTTCAAAGAAATATCCGCAGCGGTCAACTGTTCGAACGGTTCCCACGTTTCCAGCGCCCCTTCGTTTTTACTGACATACTGCGGCGGTGTATATGGACCAATCTTCAGCCAGGTGGAGAGAAACCCGCCGTCTCCCGGCGTCAGGCGCAGGTCCTCACCATCAGCGGCATACAGGGATGTCGATACGATCGTAACGGCAACAGCAAAAATGAAATAGAAAAAAAAAAGCGAGCGGTGAGGGCGCAACCGAATCAGCTCCTGCCGAAAATCATCGTTCTCGGTCCATCTTCAAACAGAATGGTGGCTTTGTTGCTTTCCACGATGGCGGTAACCACCCCGATACCAAAAGATTTATGCTTCAGAACTGAGCCTTCTTCCAGTTGCGCTTTGACGCTGTAGTCTATCGCGGCGCTGATATCTTTTCCCTGCAGCAACTGTCTGAACGTTTGTCCGGGATCTTCTTTGGGTTTGCGTGTTCTTCTTTTTTTTGTTCCCGGGGTCGCTTTTTTTTGCAGCGCTGCGCGCAGTCCGGCTTTGGTTTTGTGGCGAGGCATGCGGAGTGGACCTTCGGTACCGCATTTTTCGCATCGGACCAGACGCACCTGGAGCCCTTCCACTTCCAGAACCGTTTGGACCGTATCTCTTTTACATTCCAGACAATAACCTTCTGCTGCGTTTCCGGGTACGTATGGCAAAGCAAATCTCCCTGTACGAATAAATATTTATTTCAAATGTAATTTACTATTACGCAATAAGTTACACGCGCGACATAGTACGCGATAATTATGTAAAAGGCCAGTTCTCCGAAAAACAATTTCCACAACATTTTGTTATGCCGGAACCCGTTTCAGTATTGATGCTGACGCGCTATTACAGAGAATACCCTTTAGAATAGAGGGATATCGCAAAACCATCGCGTCAATGACTGTAAAATGAAGCGTAAAAAGGGCGCTGCACATTTGACACTGAAACGGCGAAGCTGTATTTTTTTGGTATTATGAAAAACGATAAGAATGAATTGAGACCCAGGATTGCCCTACTGACCAATCATGGTTACGCGGGTGTGGAGATCCCCGTCGGCGGTGCACCGGATACCGGCGGGCAGAATTTTTATGTGAATTCCAAGGCAAAGGCGCTGGACCAATTGGGAATGGAGGTTACCATTTTCACCCGAGGCGGCTTTCCCTTTTACGGCAAGGAGAAAATTCGGCAGGGCGTGGAGCAGTTGAGTGAGCATATCCGGTATGTGTATGTGCCCGGCGGTGGAACCGAATTCATCCGCAAAGAGGATATCGCTCCGGTGCTGAAAGAAGAAGCCCAGTGGCTCGCTGAATTTATTGAAACCGAGGCTGCTGAAGCCGGAATTGCGCCCTGGCAGTATTATGAGTGTTTTGACACTCACTATTGGGATGCAGCGGTCATCGGCATTATGCTGGTGGAGCGTTGGCAGAACGACGAAGCATACACATTTTTTTCCAAATGTCTCGATGGAAAACTCTCTGAGGAACTGGAGAGGTTTGAAGGCGAAAACAAGCACAAATATTCACTGTGCAGAGAGGCGGCATTTCATTTCGGATTAATGGCGCGTGCGGTGTTTGACGGCGCGGACAGCAAAGAGATTATTGATTCATTGCTTTCCGGTGAAACGGTTGACGAGCAGTTGACCTATTCAGCCGGAACGCCGCAGTCATACGCGATGCTGGAAGAGGACTGTCTGCTCGGGCAGGCGTTACTCAACCATGTGAAAGTGGATGGAAAAACATTGCCTGACATTTTTACGATGGTGAACCGACATGTGTGGACACCACATTCACTGGGAATTATCAAGGAACGCAACTATTGGGACAAGAACCTTGAAACCGTACGCGCGTTGAAATTCTGCGAGCGCAATGATCACGAAGAAACAATATGCAAGCATGCGCCGTTGTTCTGTTCCACTTCGCCTGAAATATGGGCAACGCTGTATGCTTTTTATAAACAGAAGGCGCAAGATATTTTTGATTTTCCACCCTGTTTAGATACTGAGATTTTCCGCCCGCGAAAGCATTTGGAACTGACTGCCGCGTATGCGTATTTGGCGGAAAAATCGGGGCTTTCAGTTCACCGGCTTCAGGAATCGAAAATTGTGTTCGAGTCATCACGGATGGATCGCACCAAGCGCAAAGATATACTTGTTAGGGCGTTTGCCAGAGTGGCCCGCGAAACCGATGACACGTATTTATTCATTGGCGGTGGACCGGACGGAAACCCGGTATTCAAGGATTTAAGGAAAATCGTGGCGGAGTATCCGGAACTGGAGGGTCGTGCGTTTTTATTGGGGTTCATGCCCAGCTTCATGGTGGGAGAGCTGTTCAGCGTGCCGGATTTGTATGTGTCCGCCTCTGAAATGGAAGGGTTCGGAATGAGTGTCAGTCAGGCGGCTTCCGCAGGCGTTGCGGTGGTGTCATCTGATTTGATTCCCTTTGCCACCCAGTTTGCGAGCGAGGCCGCAGTCGTGGTTCCCGCCGGAGAGGTCGATGCGTTCGCTGAAGCGATGCTCGAATTGCTGTCTGACGATGAACAGCGACAGCAGAGGGCTGAGCAGTTGTATGCAATCGCCCAGGAGTTGAACTGGGTGAATACCAGTCGGAAGTATATTGATTGGTATCGCAAGCGTTTATACATACAGAAATAGCGTCACCGCATGCTGCTGATTGATACGCACGCCCATCTCAATTTTCAACCCATATGCAAGCATGTGGATGATGTTCTTACGCGGGCATATCGGCGAGGCGTTCATCGTATTCTGCTGCCGTCCTATGATTCGGCGTCGTGGGAATCTGTTGCTGCTCTGGCGGGGCATCGTTCGGTTTTTCCTGCATTCGGGCTGCATCCCTGGAAAGCGGAGGAGTCATTGGATGTGGACACATTGAAGAACTATCTGACAAAATATCAGGCGGTTGCGATTGGCGAGATCGGATTGGATTTTCATGTTGAGGTCTTTGACAAGCCGCGACAAATTGATGTGTTCACCCGGCAGTTGGACATGGCGGTTTCGTTGGATTTGCCGGTGATGCTGCATTGCCGTGGCGCATTTATGGAAATGTTGGATATACTCGATGCCTTCGGCGGGAACGTGCGGGGGGTGATTCATGCATTTTCGCGCGGTCCCGATATGGCCGATGCGTTTCTGAAGCGGGGAGTGTACATTGGCTTCGGCGGGGCGATTACCCGTGAAAATGCCCGGCGGGCAAGGCATAGCGCCGTTCACGTACCGCTCGAAAAAATTGTGCTTGAAACCGATTGCCCTTCTATTGGGCTGGAAGGCGTGCTGCCGGAGCAGGTGGAGCCGATGCATGTCGCCGACGTGGCGGCAGCCCTGGCGACGTTACGCGATACAGATGTCGACGACATTGCCAAAGTGACCACCGCCAATGCTGTGTCGTTGTTCGGCGCTCTGATTTCGTAGAGAAATTTTTTGACAACCATTGTTTTGAATCAGTACAACTTTGATATGAGTTTTCCTCTTGAATTGTGGCTGGTACGCCACGGTGAAACCGAAGCAAATGCCGAGAGACGGATTTCCGGCTGGACCAATGTACAATTGACTGAAAACGGTATTGCCCAGGCCAAAGCGGTTCGTGCGAAGCTGGCGGGGCAGATATTTGACGGTGTATGGTGTTCCGATCTGCAGCGTGCCATCGATACCGCTCTTCTGGCGTATGGTTCGGCGACGGTGGATGCCCGAATCAAAGAGATGAATTTCGGTGAATTGGAAGACATATTCTGGGAAGAAGCCGACCCTGGGCTGACGAGTGCCTTGCTGGCGTTTGAGTCGTTCGCTGCACCCGGGGGTGAAGATTTGCATCAGTTCAGGGCACGGTTGCTTAGTTTTGTCGAGAGTCTGGAGCGGGGAAAACATCTGATATTCACTCACGGCGGGGTGATTCGCATGCTGTGTAAACAGTTCGGTCTCGACCGATTTTTGAAGAACGCTTCATTGATCAAAATCGACTGGACCCACCGAACATTGATTTCCATAGAGGAATCCTGAACCGCGCAGTGCTTCGCGTGAAAAAGAAATTTCTATTTTCGGGGGCCGTTGAAGTACACTTTGGTGCCGGTGAGCCAGTGATGAATGAGACGATCGTCTTTGAACAGTGCGCTGACCACATATCCGGCCTCTTCTGAAAGTTCGATAGCTTCAGACACTTCAATCGGTTCCATCACCACCTGCATGGGGTTGGTGTAGTCCGCGTGGATGAATGTGACTATGTTTCCCTGCACATGAACGAATCCCACATGACAATTGAGGCCGATGATGTAGAGCCCGTCTCCCCATTTGATGAACTTTTTTTTCAGTTGGTCAGGAGACACGTGAAAGAAACGTTTCAGATCTTTTTTCTGCGGAGAGAGAGATTGTTGCAGATGAACGGCAATGGTTCCGGCGAAACCGCGGGGATTTCCGAATTTTACCCCCATGTTTTCGAGCGCCGATACGACAAACCAGCTGCACGAAATGCCTTTTCCTTTTTCGTACGGGATGCGCGCGTCGGGTTTGAGACCATCGTCAATAACCGCCATGGTCCACGGCATTCCCAGCCAGGCGGGGGCGATATAGTTGTAAAACACACCAGCAATATACTTTTCGGCTTCCCGATGAACCGCCCCACGTTCTGCGACACTCCGGGCGTTCCGGTATTTCTTCAGCAAAATGTTGCGTTGGGTGTCAATCTCCGCCCGGGTTTGTTCAAATCGGGCGAGTGCGGCGCTCTGAGACAGCGGTTTTGCAGCCGAAGAAACCGGAAAATATAATACGAGTATGAAAACAATGTGGATAAATTTTTTGCACATAGAACGAACAGACGTTTCAACTGTAATTATGATCTATTCAGTGGTGAAAAAAATTTTGAATGCATACAGCGCTTTGGCCCTTACTGTCGTTATTGCTTTATTTACGTCCCGGTTGCTCCCCCGGTATTTCTCGACGTGGCCCGTGTTTGACAGCTGTTGTCGAGGAAATCCAGTTACGGTCGAATCAGCCAGGTTTCTTCGGCAAAGTAGGTTTCCATGGTGCCGTAGTCGATGAATGATTTGGTGTCGATGAAGGTGCGAATCATATTAACCCCCATCATGAGCGGCCCGCCGAAAAAGCGCATGGGATTGAGCAATTCGCTGCCTTCTCGAACCTGTTCTTCCACAATACCTTCAAAAGGCGTGCCCCCAAGCGTTTTCACCACTGCATTTCGGTTGTAGTTCCACAGGGGGTGAATTTTTAGAGAGAGCGGGGTGTGCCCATTGTGCCAGCGATGAAAGAACTGTTCGTCGGTTTGATTTTTTTTCCGGTTGAAAAGCGTCAGGAGACACGCACCGGGGGTTGGTGCATTTGGGGGCCAGTCTAAGGTGTATCGCACCGGTAGCGCTTCAGTGACTTCATATGCACCATAGAAGAAGGGATCTGTGGTGTACCCGCTCAAATCGATCTGGTGTGCTTTCATCGACAAGCAGGATACTGCCGTTTTTGAAAAAGGAATAATCGATATGCGAGGGGGAGCCGTTCGGGTGATGGTTAACTTCAAATCGTTCGGTGACTGCCGCCGTAGGTGAGGGACGACCTGTAAGGTAATCCGTTCCACGAACGCTGCGCGGTTGTTCTGGGTATCTTTGAATAGAAGAATGTACTTTTTCATTGAAACTGTTGTAGCAAATTGCTTGCGTTGAATCATGGGCTTTTTGTAAAAACAGATATGCATAGCGATAATCAGAACACTTTAGTCATTACGGGCGCCTCGGGATTTGTCGGACGGGCGGTACTTCGCGAACTGGCCGCTCAAGATGCATTGCTCCATTTTGAACGGATTCGTCTTTTCGATCAGACACCCGTCGATGACCAGTCGCAGGCATTGCCGCTTCCTCTGGAATGTATTATCGGCGATATTCGTAACGCGAGCGCGGTTGAAGAGGTCTGTATGGGGGCGACGGTGGTGTTGCACCTGGCATCGATGGTGGATTGGGGAACACACTCCGAATCGGAAGTGATGTCGGTGAATGTGGCGGGCACTCAACATGTTATCGACGCTTGTCGGGCAAACCAGGTACGCGGACTGGTGTATACAAGTTCGCTCGATGCCATTTTTTCGGGGTCGCCGATTCGAATGGCAGATGAAACGCAACCGTACCCGGAACCCTTTGTGAATGCCTATTCGGCGTCGAAGGCGCAGGCGGAGAAATTGGTGCAGGCGGCGGCAGGTGACGATTTGCACACCGTGGTGCTGCGTCCGAGCGGCATATTCGGTGAGGCCGATCCGTTTCATCTGGGGCATCTGATAAAAATGGCAAAAAGCGGGCCGTTTGTGAAAGTGGGGAATCGCAGATGCCGATGCATGCATATTTATGTGGGAAATGTCGCCCATGGACACTTGCTGGCGGCCAAGGCCATATTGGAAGGCAATACCGCCGTGAATGGTAAAATATATTTTCTGGTGGATTCACCGCCGGAAAACTTCTTTGATACATTGTGCCCGATTATGGAGCAGGCGGGTATTTCCTATTGGCCCAAAGATGTATGGATTCCCGGTTGGGCACTGCGTCCGGCAGCCTGGGCGGCAGAAGGGATAGCCTTCGCATTGCGACCACTGGTGAAGTTTCATCCCGGGTTGAGCCGGTTCGCCCTTGACTACCTGTGCAACGAGTTTACCCTCGACGGTTCAAAAGCCGCTCGCGATTTCGGTTTTCAACCCAAATATTCCCGCGAAGAAGCCGTCGAACGAACAGCGGAGTGGTTCAAAAAACACTGAATCGTAGGGGCAGTTCCGAGTGCCTTGATTAAAACAGAAGTGTAAAAATAGAATTCGAGGCATTTGCCGACGCGGCCTGATAACGGCATTCCACGTCGCCCTCTTCATCGTCGGCCTGCAGATCTGACAGCGCGATACATTCGCCGAAACTGCACGCTTGTGTGGCTGCACATACGTTGTTACAGGCGCCGCAGTGGTCCGGATGGGTATCGAGGAACACGCAGGTTTCCATGTCGCCTTCATTTCCGCATTGGGTTTTGGGTTCGAGGCACGGTTCCACGAAGGGCGGGTTGTTTACATTGTTGGCAATTTTTTGGGCAGTGAATTCTTCAATCATTGCGCAAGTGGTCACGTCTTCGGGGCAGAAAATGTCAAAGTAGAAATCCAAATCGTGCGGGGTTGCATCGTCGGTGAAATAGGCTTGCAGCAAATTGTTGCGCTCAATGGGGCCTTTGTAGGTAACATAGTCAACGTCGTGGGATGCGGTCATGCTCCAGTAAGCCACGCCGGCTACATCCTCATGCATGACGGCTTCATAGGTTTTTCGCATCAGTTCATTGCGGTAACTGACCGTTGAACGCGCTTCGGGGTCGGTTTCGTCCTGTCGCAAAATCTGATAGCCGAATTCACCCAGGTAAATCGGCTTGGCGATATCGAACTCGGGATTGTTTATGGCGTCAATGTGTCCTTGCACCCATTCCGGACCAAAATCGGTCAGGTCGGGGTATTCTCCCCGGGCGTCAAAGTCGCCGCCATCGGTTTGGCTTTGGTCCCACAGGCTCCATTGGAACGGCCAGCTGTGAAAACTGAGTACGTCGATAGTCTCAATTTGAGAATTCAGCACCCACGAAACACCCTCACCGTTGGCGCCGGTCCATGGATAAGTGGTTCGAAGATTATTGACTTCGCCAGGGCGGAAAAAGCCTTCCTCCCCGGTACCCACCAGGTGATGCGGATCGATGGATTTGATCAGTTCTGAAGACTCTTTCAAGAAGTCGTGTATCACCCTTGCGGAAGGGTCGCCGCCCCAGGGGCCGAAACGGGGCTCATTCATTACTTCCCAGATCATAATCGCCGGGTCGTCTTTGTAGGCCACGCCGGTATACATGTTCACGCGATTGAGCATTCGTCTGACATAATCGAAATAAATGTTTCTGCAATCTTGACTTTCCCAAAACAAATAACGCATCTGCTTAACCGCGTTTTCGTATTCATTGTTTCCCAGATTTTTTCGATTGGCTACCAGGTCTGCGATGAGTTCGGCTTCCGCTTCAGGCAAATCGGTGGCCCAATTCATCATTGTATCCAGCCCACCGAACTCCGGCCATTCGTTCAACATCGGGATGATGAGTTTAATGCCATATATATTGGCCAAATAGATCGCATAGTCCAGTCGGCGCCATGCCTGTTCCGGATATACCCGGGGGCGGGATTGCAGCACATAGTGCCCCCAGATGTCGGTATCCGGCGTTCCGGGACGGACGACGCGTCCATCTTCGATTTGTGGATTTAGATCTTCACCATTCCAAAAGCCCCAAATGCGAAGCGCGTTGAGCCCGAGGTCTTCGGCGATTTGCATTTGTTCTTCCGCATCCAATTCTGAATACAACATGGAATACGTGTTCGCCCCGCTGAAGTAGAAATCTTCGCCGTTCAGTTTAAGCCGCGTGCCCTCAGCGGTGACAAATCCCTCGGGAGCGGCCGACGCGGCGGCGCTGAATATGAACAGACATGCGGAAATGAGAATTTGCAGTACGTTTCGATTCAAAATGTACCTCCTGAAAGATACGGTTGGTCAAAGCTTGCGATTAAAACCGGAAGGCCGAACCGCGTTTCGCGGGCGCGGGTCACATGAAAGTGACCGGAAATACGGCCGTCCCCGGTATTGGGTGCCAATTGTAGATGAAAAAAAAAGAAACACAAGTTAAAACGTTTTAGTTTTTTCTTGAAATGAACGGCGTTTTTGTCGATAATCATTTTAATGTGTGTGAAACGAAACACCTGAGTGGTGTGGTGCAAATGAAAAGCTCGTTGTCTTAATCAACTACGTAGGCAAGGGCCTTAACGAATATCCAAGGAGGATAATATGTCTCTGAAAAAGTTTTTTCAATTGCAGGTGATGTCAGCGCTTGCAGTCATGATGGTGTTTGCCGTCGGTTGCGGTGAAGGCGAAGACGATGCCGATGATACGCTCGACAGCGATTCCAACAACGATACCGCGAGTGACACCACGGTAGACAGCAGTACCGATACCGATACCGATACCGGTTCGGAGCAGCCCACCGACACGAATTCGGATACCGGAGACCCCACCGATGTGCCGATCATGACATACACGTTTGAGAGCGGCCTGCAGGGCTGGGAGCAGGTATGGTTTGAGCCGGACACCGATTTAGAATTCGGAGAGGGTGTTGTGATGGAGCAGATTACAACCGATGGTGACCCCGATGCCGGTGCTGTATCCGTTACATTTGATCCACTGGCGGCGGACTATAAAGTACAGCTGGGTGTGAACCTGGAACCCGCCGTTGATTTGACCGGTCGTACGATTACTGCCCGTGTAAAATTGGTAGAAGGGTTCACTGATGATCCCTCTACTCCCGGCGGTACGATGATGTTTATCAAAACGACGAACGGATGGATTTGGGCAAACGGCTCGTGGTATGACTTAAATGAACCGGGCGAGTGGAAAACGATCGCATTCGAAGTGGACTATCCCGATTTCGAAAACCCAGCCGTGACTGATACAGACGGAACTGTTTTGTATGAACCCGATCACACCCAGGTGAAACAGATTGGTATCCATTTCTCCACCTCGGGAACAGCGGCCGATGAAGAAGCCGGTTATGTCTATCTCCCCACAACCGTTCTGTTTGACAGCGTAAGCTTCTAATCACTTCATTTCGTTCATTTTCCAATATTCATGCCAGACTGCGGTTGACTAATCGAACGGTACAGTTGTGTATGCCGCCGATGGGAATAATTTGTGTCCACTAAAAAATTTTAGTTGTATTGCGCTTCCTTCTGGACAGGGATTTGCATCACAGGTATGACATAAGAGGCGGGGACTTAAAGGATCTTACTGTATGATGGCAAAAATAAAGAAAACCACAATCAAAGATGTAGCCAAAGAAGCCGGGGTGTCGATTGCGACCGTATCGTTTGTATTGAACAATCGACCCGGGCAGGTGATCAGCGAACCGGTAAAAAAGAAGGTGCTGAAAGCCGCACAGAAACTCAATTATCACCCGTCGGCCATCGCTGCTGGACTGGCCAGTAAGCGGCCGGGCAATATCGCCTTTGTTTTTTACAAAAGCGACGAGATGATTAGTAACCTTTATTATTCGTTCGTGCTGGAAGGTGCGATTCGCGAAGCCACGAAACACTCGTTCAATATCATGTTTTCATACATGGAGGACGACTGGGAAACCAACGGGGATTTGCCCAAGGTGGTTCGCGAAGGAAGCACGGCCGGTGTGGTATTTATCAAAGAAATACATCCCGATATGGTGCGCCTTATTGAACAGCGCGGCGTGCCCGTGGTGCTGGTAGACCATTACCCGCAAATGGAAGATGTCAGTGCGATTGAAATAGACAACTTTCGCGGCGGCGAGTTGGCTGCGGAGCATCTGATTGAGTTGGGCCATACTGATATTGTCTATTTTTATGCCAATGCCGATCGACCCAGTATTAGAGGGCGTTTGGATGGTTACAGAGCGGCGCTTGAAAAAGCGGGGATTGCGTTCGATGCGAAGAAGCATTTAAAGGAATGCGAAGAATTCACGTTCCATTCAGCCTGTGATTTGGCGATGGAAACGCTGAAAAAGAAAAAGCGGCCCACCGCAATTATCTGTGCCAATGATGAGCTTGCAGGCGGTGTGCTTCGCGCCGCCCAACGGTTGAATGTGCGTGTGCCCGACGAATTGAGTGTAGTCGGCTTCGACAACATTACCATGAGTAACTACACTGAACCGCCCCTGACCACCATCGGCGGCGACAAAGAAGGGCTGGGCGCGCAGGCGGTTCGACGCCTTGTGAATGCGGTGAAAGACAAAGCAGACGAAGAGAAGCTGCAGATTCTACCTGTCGAATTGTATAAACGCGACTCCACCGGTCCCGCGCCGAAAAAAATGTAGGGCAGCAGGGCAATCGCAAGAACGCCTTGTATTTCTAAAAAATGTAGGGTCCCGGGTTTATCCCGGGCCGTTCTGGGGGGCGGCGGCAGATAAAC
>JAFGXQ010000131.1 GCA_016936575.1 Deltaproteobacteria bacterium | reverse complement strand
TCTGCTCCAACTACGTTGACCCGTTATGGTTATTGCTCAGTTTTCAAAGACTAAATTCGCACCGGACAGGTTTAGGCTGTCCGTATTGTCCGCTAACCGTCTCCGGTTTCGCGTCCTTCGCTGCTGCTCAGCAGCGCTGAAGTGAGAGGGGATATACGCGTCTCGAACCGTCCCGTCAACCTTTTATGCTAAAAAAAATCATTTTTTTTTCAAAACCCACAAAACCCCTGCTTTTTCGGGCAAAATCCCTGGAATCATTGGAATATTTTACCATCGCGAAAACCGCCCGCGGAGAAACCGCCTTTAATATATGATTATTAAAAATTAACGAAAATTAAAAAACGATCGCTTCATTTACAATTTTGACAAGACGATCGGCGTACAAGCAACGTTGCCCCCCATCACAATTCAGTGCGAAACTATTCAGACGGTACAGATTCGTTCTGGCTCACAGCGGTAATCGCAACGAGATACCAGGTGGAATGGGGAAGCCACTGTTCAAGCCAACGCCAGCGAAACTCGTTGCGAACACTCATGCCCGGCGCGCCCCAAAATTCAATTCCTTCTCCGTTCTGGTTACTGCCGGTGATTCCATTGGCAATGCCGCCATCCAAATCCGCATGATTTTTATCGTTCGGAAATGTCGCATACGGTACAGGGTTTGTCGTTCCGGCGCCCTTTAAAAAACAATAGCCAAAGGGGTTCATTCCCAATACCCAACTCAACTGATCCGCTGCGAACGATTGCAGTTTCGCTTTCTTCCTGCTGTCTTTCATGAACTTTCTACCCAGCATTGCCGCGGCCGCAAGCGAACTCAATCGCGCGTTCTCGCCCTGCCACCAGTAGCCGGTTTCGTTTTCATGAGGAATAAAAAATCCGCTTTTCACCTTACCGTTAATAGTGAAATGCTGCCTTGCATAACCAAATGGATTCTCCACAGAGGTGGTTACTTTCAATTGGTAATTCAAGTGCGTTGAAATTGCGGCCGCGACTTCTTTTTGCCGCGCGCTGTCGGACTCAACTTCATAGTAACGCATCAGCGCCACAACCGGCAAACCCGCATCTGACGCGTGCCAGAAGGGACGTCCCCCATCATCGGCGACAAAATAGCCGGTTGAATGAAGTCGCGATACCAGTTTTTTCGCACGTGCGCGCGCGGTGTCCAAATACTCGGCATCACCTGTTGCCGCATGCAACTCCGCAGCAGCCAGAAGCGCTGCGTAATCGTCAATGACATTTTCTTTGCCATCGTCGGTATACTTCAAATTGTTGCGCTGCAAATGAGCAAACCCGGCTTTCGCACTTTCCAGGTATTTTTCAGGCGTGAACTCTCCCTGTGCATTCAACATCGATGCCCGCGCAAGCGCGGCGATTGCAAGCCCTCCACCTTCGCGAAACGCCGCTTGCCAATCGGACGTCATCGTGCCGCTTTTAGTTTCGAACGCGCAGATGCGGCGCTGATACATGTCTCCCGACCAATGATCGAACACATTGATATAAAAGTATCCGGCAGTATCGAGCACGCGTACCAAATAGTCCGCCCCCCACACCGCTTCTTCGGCCAGTTGGGATTTCACGCCTTCCGACAGCAATGTTTCATTCGCATTGTCGTATACCCAGGCCAATGCCCAGGCCGTAAGCGGTATCTGTTGTGGATTCATCAGATTCGCATAACTTAAATGGGTCAGGTATTTTGAAATGTCTCCGGAGGCATCATACCAACCGCCGCGCACGTCTGCAGTTCTTTCGGAATCAAAAAATGGCACATTCGCATCTGTGCGCAGCACGTTCGGATTATTTGCACGCGACTTTTTAAAGTAGTCCAACACCATCTGAAACGTTTCGTGATAAAGCACGTTCTTCTGAATTTTAAATTCGTGTGAATAATACTCCTTCACTTTTATCTGAACCACTGACTCGGTCTGATACGCTGTAAAATCCACAATGTGGTAATATGGACCGCCGCCCCATTCCACAAACTGATCTGTGGGTATCAGTTTTCCGGAATACACAACTTTCTTTGTACTCGCATCTACAAGGTCATAAACAGATCCTTCCCCAACCGACTCCATAATGGCTTTTTTCGGGCCGTTCACGTCGTAGCCCACCTGGTTCACATGAAACTTCACTCGGCTATCCACATCAACAGGACGTCGGTATACCTTGTGACGCGACGTCACCGTTTCCGACTGAGGAAGCAGACACGCCGAGACAGATAGACTCAACCCCATAAATAAAATGGAACAAACAATGGGACGTAAGGAATATTCAGCTGCAATACTTTTCATAACGAAAACACCTCTCTTCCATTCAAGTCGACATCCCCTGTTTACGCAGCTCAAAAAATGCACCCCGACAATGCGATACAAAGAAACCATCGCATGAATCATCTCCGGTGTTCAGAAAAAATCAGAAAGCTATTCTTCGGTAACGTCAGCCACTTTGGCATTGATTTTCAGCGTTTTTCCGGCAAGCGGCGGAATCAACCGAACCAGTACATCGTTCAGGCGGTCTTCAAGAACTGCGAACTTCACCGTTTGATTACCTGCCATACTCGCTTCAAACATTGTGCCGATTTTAGTGGAAACCCCTTCGGGAAGCTCCGCCTTTTTTATCACTTTAGTCGGCCAGGATTTCGGTTCTCCCACCGCTTTTTCAGGTGGCAAAATAATCTCTTTTTCTTCGCCCTTTTCCATGCCGCGAAGCTCTTCACTCAACCCCGGAATCAAGCCACTTTTTCCGAATGGAAACACCAATGGACCGCCTCGGCCGTTAGAAGATTCTATCATTTCACCTTTATCAGTCGTAATCGTGTATTCAAGAGTGATTATTTTTCCTTCTTCGACTTTCATAACTCCTCCAAGATTTCAAATCCGTTTTCCACGATATGAGCATTATTTTGAATTTCTATCGAAATATACACTGCAGTTGCCCCATTGCCAAGCGCAGATTCATGAAGAATAATATTAAAAATGGAAAATCTCACTTTCAATTCAATACGATACTGGGGTAAGTATAGAAAGTCAGTATGGAAAGGTGTTCATGACAAACGAAAAAACGCAAGCGTTCGGCCATTCACCAGATGAACGACGTCGCGAAAAGCGACACAATATAAAGCTCAGCGTCAATTACACCCATGGTGATACCTACCTGTACTCAAAATCAAGCAATCTTTCCGAAATGGGAATATTCCTGGTCAGCGACACACCGCTCTCCGCAGGAACCATTATTCAGTTGCGTTTTGATACCCCCCACGGCTCGAACCCCATCGATGTATCCGGCGAAGTCGTATGGATTGACCCGGGCTCCAGCACCTCCCCCGGCGGAATGGGCATTCGATTCATTGACCCGGAACCCGAAACCAAGGCCCGCATCCGCACGATTATCAGAACCATCGCATATATCGATTAGTTTCAGAGTTCAGGAAATATCAACCTTCTCCACCGTACCAAGAGAATGCCCTAAAAATCGCTCGGCCACATCGATAAAACTGTCGGGCCAATCCGTGACGTAGCACCGGAGCTCCCCCGGGAAACTATCCGTTCGAAGAAGCCCATACGTCTCAAGCGTTTCAGATACCTCAATCGCCATCGCCGTCGCAGAATCGACCACCAATGCATCACTGCCCATTTTTCTGAGCTCCGTTTCAATAGATGATTGCAGTACCGGATAGTGGGTGCACCCCAGCAAGAGCACATCAATTTTTTCCGATACCAGCGGCGCTACATATCGTTGAATAGCCTGCATGGGAACATCGCCTTCAATCCACCCTTCCTCAACCAACGGAACCAATAGCGGCGCGGCGTTCTGAAAGACATCAACGGCGCTGTCAAGTTGTTTTATTTCGCGCGGATACGCACCGGAACCCACCGTGCCCGCGGTACCGATAACGCCGATTCTTTTTCGCGTAGATGCTTTGACCGCCACTTTCGCTCCGGCGCGAATCACCCCGAGCACAGGTACTTCCAAACGCTGTCGCAGCGAGTCGACCGCTACAGCAGATGCGGTATTGCACGCAATCACCAGCATTTTCAACCCTCGCCGCACAAGAAAATCCGCACAATTCCATGCGTACCGTTCCACCGTTTGGGCAGAACGCGTACCATAGGGAACTCGCGCATTGTCGCCGAGATAAATAATGTGTTCATGGGGAAGGACACGCTGCAGTTGACGAACTACAGTTAGCCCGCCCAATCCGGAATCAAACACCCCGATTGGCAATTGTTCTTTTTTATTCAAAAAGCACTCCGTTATTTCTGTTCCTGCCGATGGTAGGCAACAACCGCTGCAGATATGACATCTTTCAACACAAGGCCATGCGCGTTAGCCAGATTCTTACAATCTTCGAACTCAGCGGATACACTTTTTATTCCCTCGTCAGAGAGAGAAACCTTCATCTGCACCGGCCCCCATTCGGTATTGACGGTAACAAACGAACGACGCAACTCCATCCGCCCGACGCCATAGTAGCGCAAACCGATGGTAGTGGTTTCGGTCATCAACGAATCACCCAATCGCTCGCGATCTTCAGAACGACAAAGCACACAAAACTTCAATGCCGGTCGTCCTTTCTTCATGTGGATGTTTTCCAACCACACGTCCAAAGCACCGTCCTCCAACAGCTTTGTCATGGCGTATGCAGCCACTTCTCCCGTCATATCATCAATATTCGCTTCAAGTACAACACAAGACTGCTCCGGCTTGGTTTCTACTTTTTTTCCAAGCACTGCTCGCAATATCCCGGGGCGATCCGGCAAACTGCGCGCCCCGGCGCCGAAGCCGATTGATTCAGGAATCATCGGCGGCATGGAGCCGAAAGAAGACGACAACGCTTTCACAATTGCCGCACCGGTCGGGGTTGTCAGCTCAGATTCAACGGACGTGCCTTCCACGGGGACTCCTGACAGAATATTCAGAGTCGCCGGGGCGGGCAGAGGGAGCACCCCATGCTGAGTTTTCACAAACCCTTTTCCCAGAGGAATGACTGCGCATGCAATGTCGGTCTGCAAATGAACGATAGCGGCTGCAGCGCCGACAATATCGACAATGGAATCAACTGCGCCAACTTCGTGAAAATGTACCTTGTCAACCGTTGTACCATGAACCTTCGCTTCCGCCTGGGCCAGTATCTCGAAAATTCGAATACTGAGCTGCTTCACATCATCAGATAACGCCGACTGCAGAATCATATCTCTAATATGCGAAAAATGACGATGGGGCTGCGCAGCCTCCTCCACATCAACAAAAAAACGACTGACCGATACCGCACTGCGCACTTCTTTTTCGTGCCGTAACCGATACCCGCTGATGGGCAACGCGGCGGCGGCCTCTTCAATCACCGCCAAAGGCACCCCCACGTCGATTAATGACGACACTATCATGTCGCCGGACAGACCGCTGAAACAATCGAGGTACAAAATTCTATCTGTATTATCCGTTTTCATTGTGTAGCCTTTTTTCCAATACGATTCATCAACGCTGCCGCATATCCCGCACCAAATCCGTTGTCAATATTCACCACTGTAACCCCCGAAGCACAACTGCTCAACATACCGAACAACGCGGTCATTCCGTTCATAGCCACACCGTATCCGACCGATGTGGGGACGGCGATCACAGGCGCCGAAACAAGCCCACCGACCACAGAGGGAAGCGCTCCCTCCATTCCAGCAACCACAATGATCACCGATGCACTGCGCAATTCATCCAACCGATGAAGCAGCCGATGAACCCCGGCCACTCCGACGTCGTTAATCAGAGCCACTTCGTTTCCGGCCATGCGTGCTACCAGCAACGCCTCTTTGGCAACGGGAATATCAGATGTGCCTGCGGTAACCACGAGTATTTTTCCACACCCCAGAATGGGCGTGTTGTCCTGCTCCAGGTACAGACAACGGGCTTCCTCATCGTAATCCAGCTCCGGTAAATCCTTTCGAACCGCCTCGGCTTTTTCTCTATTCACGCGCGTGGCCAGAACCTGCTGACTTCGCGTTCGCATTTCGGATAAGATGGCAACCAACTGCGCCGGACTTTTATTTTCTCCGAAAACCACCTCCGGAAACCCGGTTCGCAGCTCCCGGTGGTGATCGACCACAGTGTGTCCCAAGTCTGTAAACGGCAGCTTTTCGAGCTCTATTGTTGCTTCTTCAATCGAAATCACACCCTGCTGCACACGATGTAAGAGATGAGTAATGGTTTCTGGTTTCATGCCAGATTTCCTATCACAGCCTTTCAAATAATAGGAGACTAAATTCCAACTGAAACCGAATTCTCGTACGACGGCGAGGAAAATGGATTCATCGGTCCCGGATTCAGCACCGAATACTTCTATACGCTGAAACGAAAAGCAAAGAATATCGGTTGCCACAGTACATAAGTCGACTGTAAGATGCGAAACAAATGACTCAAGAAAAAAACAAAGATCTGCTTGCCCAACAGGCGATGCCGAAATTGGAAAGTATTGTTATGAGTACTGTACGCCGTTTGGGCAGAAGCGTAGATGTCGACGAAATTCGTTCGCATGCGATGGCGGGTCTGGCCGAAGCAATCGAACGATTCGATCCTGCGCAGAATACACCGATAGAATATTTCGCCGCCAAACGAATACGGGGAGCGATTTCAGATGGTCTGAATGCCAACAAATTCCTCCCCCGCCGTCTGATTCGACAAGTCGCATTCTTACGGGCTTCTGAAGAGATGATGCGATATGAAACCGAGCACCCGCCTCCCCGCGACAAAGTTGAAACGGTGCACCGATTGGCCAACCGCCTCAAAGACATGGCATGTGCCTATGTAACCACTTGTACGGCAATGGCGGAGGAACAAAGCGACACAAACGAAGCAGCCAATGCCGAGTATGCGGTTGAAAGAAAACAGTACTACACCATAATTAAAATCGAGCTGAAAAAACTTCCGGAACCGCAACGTTCCGTGCTCCATCGATTTTTCTTTCAGAGCGAACATCTGAAAGACATTGCGGCGGACTACGGCAAATCCAAATCGTGGGCCAGTCGCCAGTTGCACACCGGTCTTCAAAGCATGCGGAATCAATTTCCGGCAACGGATATACAAACAGAATGATGTACAACACTCCCGATGCGGCATCTGAGCAAGCGTTCAATACGTGACACGTTCCCGACGGGAAACGGCTCTGTTTAGTGACAGCAACCACAAGAAAGTAAAAAAAATGAAATACATCGTAGAGACCAACAAGCCGTTCAAGGAGGCTCTCGGAGCGCTGCTGGAAGAGATACCCAAACACCAATTCGGCGTTCTGCATACACACGATATAAACGCCACATTGAACAGCAAAGGGGTTCCGTTTGAAAAACAAGTGAGTGTGCTGGAAGTTTGCAATCCGAAAAAAGCGAATGCAGTGCTTTCAGAAGATATGAGTTTGAATATGGTGCTTCCCTGCCGAATTTCAGTGTGGGAAGATGACGGCGCCGTGAAAATGGGAACCATACGCCCCACTGCACTTATTTCAGAGCTAAATGATTCGAAGGCACTGAAAATCGCAGCGAAAGAAGTGGAAGACACGTTGATTGCAATTATCGAGGCTGCAGTGTAGGGGCGATAAAATCAAAACAAAGACGTTTGTCCGCCGGTGGGACCGCCGCCGGATCCGGACGGCTTCTTGGGCTCCGGTTGCGACTGGCTGGAATCGGTTTCGACTGCGATATCGGATTGAGCATCATCCGCATCCATTTCGCTTTCATCACGCAGCTTTTGAACCCTGGTTATAGGTTTCGGGGCCACACGACGCCCTTTGGATGACGGTCCGGTAAACTCCAGTTCTCCCAAATCGAATTCCGCTTCTTTTACGCGCTGCCGTTTGGCCGGAGCAAAATGTACTTTAATGCTGTTTGTCGCATCACCGGGCAATAACAAATCTATCTTGCCGTCTTTGTCTTTGATCAGCTCATACTCTCTATCTTTGATGAATTTGTAAATATGAACCTTCTTCGCGTATGGGATTCTGTCTTTATCTCGATACACAACCGTGAATTTCACACCTTTTTCCTGGTCGAACGGTTCCCAGTAAATCACTTTTCCGGGAATCAATATCTTTTCTTCAGGCGCCACAATACGATAACTGCCGTCTTTACTGATAAACAGCACGCGATCGTACTCGCTCATGGTGATGATGTACTCCGACTCTTTCACTTCACTGCCGAAGAAACCGGTGGAGGCATCGTATCCCACGCGGATATTCTGTCTTGCCACATCTTTTTTCTCAATGGAATCAAATGTCTGAATTTCGGTTTTACGTGGATACTCATCTTTATACTTGGCAATCAAATCTTTAAGAAAGCCAATCGTTGTCTGGGTAAGAGAAGATAACTTGGCATTTACCTCTTCAATCGCTGCCTGTACTTCTTGAATTTGTTTGCGGTTCTTTTTGATGTCGTATTTGGATATACGGCGAATGCGGATTTCAAGCAGCTTTTCAATATCTTCATCGGCGAGGGCACGCACAAAATATTTACTGTACGGCTTCATTCCCTCGTACACCTCACTGGTGACCTGCGCTTCAGTGGTGGCATCTTCAATGCGCTTGTACACCCGCTTCTCGATAAAAATCTGCTCCAGCGTTAGCCAGTGCTGCTTATTCTGAAGCTTTTTCAACTCCAGTTCCAGCTCCGCGCAAATCTGGTCACGCAGCTTGTCCGTCAAGTAGCGCAACACCTCATTGACACTGGGATTAACCGGATGACCGTCTTTTATCGTGACAATATTCGATGACAGCGAGACTTCGCAGTTTGTATAGGCGTACAGCTGGGGAATGACCTCTTCCGTGTGCACTCCACGCGGCAATAAAATCTCAATTTCAACCTTTTCGCTGGTGAAATCGTTAATACTCGCAATTTTAATCTTCTTTTTCTGAGACGCACTTTCAATTGACGCAATTACACTTTCAGTAGTGGTCGAAAATGGAATTTCAGTGATAACAATCCGCTTGTCGCCGTCCGATTCCAATTTGGCACGTATACGTACCTTTCCTTTACCCTCGGCGTATTCGGACACATCAACGATTCCGCCTGTCGGAAAATCCGGATAAATCTGAATAGGCTCATAATTCAAAATATTAATTTGCGCCTGTAGCAATTCAATCAGATTGTGGGGGAGAATTTTGGTGCTCATTCCCACCGCAATACCTTCAATGCCCAGCATCAGTAGCACCGGAAGTTTCACCGGCAAAAAGATCGGTTCTTTTTTTCGCCCGTCATAGCTGTCCTGAAACTCTGTGAGTTCCTTGTTGAACAGCGTATCTTTGGCTAAATTTGTCAGTCGACATTCAATATATCTGGATGCCGCCGCCGGATGACCGGTAATAATATTGCCGAAGTTCCCCTGCTTCTCGATAAAAAACTCTTTGTTGGCCAGCACCACCAGTGCATCGCCGATAGACGCATCGCCGTGAGGGTGAAGTTTCATGGTCTCCCCAATCACATTGGCGACCTTGTGAAACTTTCCGTCATCCATACTGTACAACGTCTGTAGAATGCGACGCTGCACGGGCTTGCACCCGTCTCGCATATCGGGAATCGCGCGATCCACAATCACGTAGCTCGCGTACTCCAGAAAATTTCTTTCCATCAATGGTTCAAGTGTAGACATATATCGATATTTTCCTGTACAGGTGACTCCCTGTGGGCGCCCCCGATCATATTTTCCTACGGAGCGAACGGAAACCCGCCCCTACCCGACCGCAATGTCGGAAATCAGATTATTCTCAATAAACTCTCGACGCTCAGGCGTATTTTTTCCCATAAAAAACTCAAGTGTACTCGAAATCTCGCTCAACGAGTCGACGGTGATGGGTTCCAATCGAATTTTATCACCGATAAACAAATTGAACTCTTTAGGACTGATTTCACCCAATCCCTTAAATCGAGTCACTTCGTGGTTCTTCAGCTTGTGCATCGCCTTGTCGCGCTCCGCCTCGGAATAACAATAAATCGTTTCTTTCTTATTTCGCACGCGAAACAGGGGGGTTTCCAAAATATGCAGATGCCCTTTCACCACCAATTCCTCAAAGTACCGTAGGAAAAACGTAATTAACAGATTTCGGATATGCATTCCGTCCACGTCTGCATCTGTGGCAATTACAATTTTGTTGTAGCGCAACCCCTCCATATCATTCTCGATACCCAGGGCACGCATAATGTTGTACAGTTCTTCATTCTTGTACAGCGCATCGCGCTTGGTATCGAAACAGTTCAGCGGCTTACCCTTCAGTGAAAAAATCGCCTGGGTATACACGTCGCGGGACTGGACCATGGCACCGCCCGCCGAATCCCCTTCTGTCAGAAAAATCAGCGTCTCTTCTCGCCTATCTGGGTTTTTCTTCCCTTTGGGCTTTTCATCGCAAAAATGAATTTTACAGTCGATCAGCTTGGGAATGCGAATGGCCACTTTCTTGGCACGCTCCTTCGCCTGCTTCTTGATAGACGACAATTCCTTGCGCAGTTTTTCGTTCTGCTTCACCTTTTCGAGAAGCTTCTCCGCGTCTTTGGGGTTCTTATGAAGCCAAATCACCACATGGTCTTTGACCTCTTTCAAAATCCAACTGCGAACGTCGGTTGAACCGAGCTTGTTCTTGGTCTGGCTCTCGAACACCGGGTCCTGCACTTTGACCGCGATAGCGCCTACCAGACCGTCGCGCACATCAGAGCCCGCATAATTTTTTTTCGAGAATTCGTTCACGCCTTTTAAAATACCTTCCCTGAAGGCACTTTCATGGGTTCCGCCGTCACTTGTGTGCTGACCGTTCACAAAGCTGAAATAATTCTCCCCGTAGGCATGTGTGTGTGTGAACGCGAATTCAATTTTGGTATTGGCGTACGTCACACAGTCATACATGGTACGCTCGTCGCCGATTTCCTTCGACAATAAATCCTGCAAGCCGTTCTGGCTGAAAAATTTCTTGCCGTTGTAAAGGATTGTGAGTCCGGTATTGAGATACGCGTAGTAGCGGAGACGGTGCTCGATGAAATCTTCTTTCCAGACGTATGAATTGAAAATTTCAGGGTCAGGCGTAAACGACACAAACGTGCCGTTTCGCTCCTTGCCGGCGCTGCCTGATTCTTCTTCGAGCTTCTCCCCCTGAGAAAACACTGCGCGTTTAAATTTTCCGTCGCGATAACTAATTACCTCGAAATAGCTGGACAACGCGTTCACCGCCTTGGTGCCCACACCGTTCAACCCCACTGAAAACTGAAACACGTCGTCATTATATTTGGCGCCGGTGTTGATTTCGCTGACGCAATCCACCAACTTGCCGAGCGGAATCCCCCTTCCGTAATCGCGAATGGAAACCGTGCTGTCGTTCAGCGTCACCTCTATTCGCTTTCCGTTTCCCATAATGAACTCATCGATGCTGTTGTCGATGACTTCCTTCAACATGATATAAATGCCGTCTACCGGATTGGAACCGTTGCCGATTCGCCCGATATACATGCCTGTTCGCTTTCGAATATGCTGCAGCGCATCCAGGGTCTGGACCGCTTTTTCGTCATATGCAACTTTCGTCGTAGCCATTTGTCATTCCTTCGTCTCCTGAACAGATGAACCGGTATCAGGGACTAGACCTATCACTATCGTTTACGCTTTTCAATAGGGTATAAGACTTATACCCATAAGATCCATAGGACCCATAAAACTTGTATCCATAGGACCCATAAGACTTATGCGTTATCTTTGACAAACTGTCACGATAGTGCCAAAATGTCATCCATGAATAATTATCAACAACCCACGGTACTAATCGTTGACGACGATAAAAACAACGTTCTCGCGCTGGAAAAAGTTCTAAAAAAAGAAAGCCTGCGCGTATTCACCGCCGGAAGCGGACGGGAGGCCGTCGATATCTGCCGCAAGCAGACAGTCGATGTCGTTCTTACCGATATGCGCATGCCCGGAATGGACGGGCTTCAATTGCTTGAAGCGCTGCAGACCATTTCACCCGACAGCGAAGTCGTGGTGATGACCGCCTACGGCACTGTCGAAAGCGCGGTGGAAGCCATCAAAAACGGCGCCTACGATTTTGTCGAAAAACCGGTGAAACGAAACACCATTGTAAAGACGGTGAAAAAGGCGCTGGAAAAACATTTTCTGGTGGTTGAAAACCGCAACCTCAAACGATTGCTGAAAAAAGTGGAAGACAAGCAGGTAGCCGGCAACAGTGCGGTGTTCCGCAAAACCCTCGAGATTGCCCAGCAAGCCGCGCCGTCGGTGGCCACCATTCTCATCACCGGAGAATCCGGAACCGGAAAAGAAGTGGTTGCCCGCTACATCCACGAAAACTCCTCCAGAAGTGATCAACCGTTCATCGCAGTCAACTGCGCCGCGCTTCCGGAATCTATTCTGGAGGCAGAACTGTTCGGATATGAGGAAGGCGCATTTACCGGTGCGACGAAAAGCAAGGACGGCCGTTTCGCATTGGCCGACGGGGGAACCATTTTTCTCGACGAGGTGGCGGAAATGACCGCGTCCGTGCAGGTGAAGCTGCTTCGCGCCCTGCAGGAACGAGAAATTGAACCCCTGGGTGGAACCAACAAAGCAGTCGATGTACGGGTGCTCGCAGCAACCAACCGAGATTTGGAAACCGAAGTGGAGCGCGGCAATTTTCGCGAAGACCTGTTTTACCGGTTGAACGTGATTATTATCAATATGCCGCCGCTACGACAGCGCCTCGACGATGTACCGCTGCTGGTCGACCTGTTCATCAATCGATACGCGGCCAAGAATGACAAACCGATTGAGGGAATTTCAAACGAGGCGCTTGAAATCCTGTCCGGCTACTACTGGCCCGGGAATGTTCGAGAGCTTGAAAATGTTATCGAACGGGCGGTTGTTCTTTCGCGCAACCACATCCTGGATGTGGCCGACCTGCCATCAAAAATTTCCACCGAAGAGCGCTACCAGGGTCAGCTCACCATCAGCGTCGGTACACCGCTCGAAGAAATTGAACTTCGAGTGATTCGTGAAACGCTGCGTCACACCAAAGGCGATAAAAAAATGGCGGCCCAACTGCTGGGAATAGCCACCCGAACCATCTATCGAAAACTCGATGCGCTGAATTAGCGGGCAGCGTTAGCGGCATAAATTATCCGAATAAAATTATCTGGAAGAAATCGGGGATACCGACACGACAGAGGTGTTTCGAAACTTGTCAATGGTCAATGAGAACTGCGTTCCTTCCTCCGCCGAAGTGCTATAGTCCACTTTTCCGCCGAGCATCTCCTCTCCGAACAGCTTCATCGAGTAGGTCCCGATACCGCGACCCAACCCACCTTTGGTACTGACGTTCCGCTGAAACAGACGCTGCCTGATACTGGAATCAATCTCCCGGTTGTTCCACACGGAGAATTGCAATTCATCGCCCACATCCCGATACGATACCACCACTCGCCCCCCTTCGTCCGTTGCTTCAAACGCGTTGACCAGCATGTTGTTGAGCACGCGAAGCAGCAGCGAGAAATCGGTTTTCATCTTTATCGGGGGAACATCTGTCGGAACGATAAGTCGTTTTCCCTTCGCTGCCGGATGCGTATCAAAGGTGGCAGCCAATTCACTAAACACCTCATTCAGAGAAATATTCGACCAGATGGGAGAATACGTGTGGGCTTCACTATTGAGCAAACAACGCTGTATCGCCACCTCCTGGGTGATACGCCGGGAACTGATCGACAGCTGCTGCACCATATCGCGATTCTCCCCGCTCGACTCCATGAGCAACAGATTCGATACAGACACCACGCCCGCGAGAATGTTGTTGATGTCATGAAAAAACACCTGCTCCATGGCTGCCCACTTCTGTGACGCACTGATATCCTGTACAAACAATATCACAAACGTGTCACCCTCCACCTCCACCGGCACTGCCTGCACCTGCAAAAACAGGTCATACGTTTTGTCGTTTTTTTGGGTTTCAATCGCGCACTTGCGGGTTACCGGCTTCTTGGTCTGAAGGCTGGTAACAATCGCCACCGCCGCTTCGCAGGAATCACAGAACGGCCCGGTACCGCAGCCCGCCGGCATATCGTGCGCATGCACACAGGAAACCGCTTCCCCGGGGCGCAATCCGAACGCCGCGGACAAATCGCTGACTCCCAGGTAGTCGGCCAAATCGTCGTTGAGCGCAACCACCTGCCTGTCGCTGTTTAAAATAGCCAGCATTCCGCTCACCAGCTTGAGCATTGCGCTGACCACCGAATGATTCACAATCCGATCGCTCTGCGCTGCAATCTCTTCGCCGCTTTTACGGCCGGGTGAAGCAAAGTAGGTTTCCATATCAGCCCCCGCGTTATGGAGTATGGGTATCTTTCATATTATGTGGCAGATGATATAGCTGCGCAAGAACTATTCGCATACCTTTTTGTCAGTCACCGTGGTTCCTTCAACGCATTATCATTTCTTTAAAATATTGGACAACCGCACTCTGGTAAGTGCTTCCGCTGATGAGGTCGACTAATATGTCTTCAGCTTCGCGGTATTCGAACGGCATGGCCCAAAGTGCGGCTGCGCGAAAAGAAACGTCAATTCCGTACCCGGTCACATCTTTTTCTTTATCGAGTATTTGCGTCACAAACAGCGTGGCATACCGCTTGGCATCATCCACCGAACGTATTATTCCCTTTACCTCAGCAGATGGCGGGCGAGCGGCGGCTACCGACGGCGCGGCGCGTACAATGGTCAGGTTCAGCCCGGGGTTCCCAAAATAAGACGGGCGATTTTCATAGAAGGCCGCCACCCACACCGCAGATATATTCCGCGCCGCGGTTTCGCGGGTCACTGGGTTTCCGTTCGGCGCAGTTACCGAGACATCGACATCCATTTTCCAGAACGGCAGATACATGGGTACCACGTTCTCGTCCGGTGCCAGTGCCCAATGCAGCGGTACCGCATTCAATGCGCCGTCGCTGGGAAAAAACGCCACATTGCACGCGGCACAGGTAAACACTTTGTCGGTGGGCATCCCAGCCAATTCCCCCATGCAACGCCGGCATCGCAACTCGTACACATGAATGAATTCCGACATTGGTTACGCCCCTTTCTGAAACAACAACCGAATCAGGGATGCCGGGGTCAGCAGCGGCAATCGGATGCGCCGACGCAGTAAACTATTGTATTTTTCGACGTGAATATCATCGCCTTGCTGGCAGACTTCACCGGGATAGCGAAACTCCCCCCAAACCAGCGCCCATACCAGTCCCATTCCACCGATGAGTAGCGCCATCATCGTCAGCAGCGGCCCAAAGAAACCGGCCGCCCCAATCCTCGCCAGGGCAGATAATTGCTCCCCCAATGAGGCGGACCGAATCAGGGGACCCAGCAGAAGTCCGAACACAGTAATGCCGGCCAACAACGTCATCACCCGCATCTGATCGCCCTCCGGCGCTCTGGCCACCAACAATTTTCCGGTCACACCGTCCATCACCGCATTGTACAAACGCCCCGCAAACCGATACCGCAATCGCCACAGTGGGTAGTACACCAGTCGCGTCCGAGACTCCATATACGTGGTGTCGTCTGCCACCGATGTTGAAAAACCTTTCAATTCCAGCTGCTGCACAATCGAGTCGGCAGAAATGGTGGGCGCATACACACGTGTATGTTTCTGGTGTCGCACCGAATCCGTGAACGAAAGCACCTCAGACTGTTGTTTGAGAACATCGAAAATGCCGCAGTAATCAAGGCCGAAGCGCTCCAATGTCACCGCAGGTTCAATTCGATGAATATCTCCCATTACCACTTCGGTCTCCCGGGACGCGGTCTTCTGCTTACGGGTTTTAAATGTCGCGCCGAGATTGCCTTCCGGGTCCGCCTGAACCACCAATCTTGAACCGACCACTTTCTCGACCGTCATTTCAATGGTTCCGACTCGGCGGGCAAAAAATTCGTGAAAGGGCACATAGCACAACGTGGCCGAAGAAAACCGGGCATTATGGAGCAACCCTTTGGGAAGAAACTTCTGGGTAAGAAATCGCTGCAGCCGACGCCGGGCGAAGATTTCGTCGTGTACCGCCGGCACATAGTACTGGGGAACAAAACCGGGGCTGTCCACCAACAGTTTCACATCGCAATACGCACAGGAAACCACCCTGTCGACAGCGGTAATACCCACGGCGCCTTTACAGGCAGGGCAACTGATATGCGTGACTGTTCCCATTCGTCTACCATCCCATCTGCGAAAGAATCTTTGATATTCCTGCATGAAGCCCAACCAACGACAGCGGAATCGTCAACAACTGCAGTATTCCCGGTAAAAAAAACACTTGGGCGACCACCACCAGAAGCGCCCCCAACGACACCCCGGCCAGCACAATACTTTTCTTCTGCTGTGGCGATGCGGGGAGTTCGTCAGCGAATACCTGTCCCGACACTTTATCTACAAACGCAGTCAGGGTCTCGCCGTGCACAAAATACTCAATCTTATAAAACGGGATGTGAACCAGCGAAACGGTCCGATTCGTACCCGTCGTGTCGCTCAGTTCAACACCGGCGGAACCTGCGACGTCCTCGAGCAACAACTCCGGTTCCCACAGCAGGTGATCCGCCACATCCATCGGTGTTTGTTTATCGGTTTCGCCGCTCATCATCGGAATGGATTCGGCGGACTCCGTCAGCGCGGTTCTGGCCGCCCAAAGCACGCTTTTTTTTCCTCGGCCGTCCGGCAGCTGCCAAAACGGGAAATAGAATTCAGCGCTGTTCAACACGCGAATCTTTGACGTGACTTCCTTTTGGGCAAGAAACCGCCCCAGCCGAAACACAGCATCCTGAAACGATACGTATCCGCTCATCACCAGATGCGCAATGCCCGTCTGCCTTCCTACAAACAATGCGGCATTGCAATAAGAACAAATTACTTCAGTGGTGGACGCGCCGATGGGTACATCAGCGCCGCAATTGGTGCAACGAATCTGCATCTCTGTAGGCTACCCGTCCCCGGCGGATTCGTCAATTGAAGAACAACCGAACTGTCTTCGGCACATCTTTTCATCCCGGTATATACAATCGTCACAGATCTTTTTTCAGCGGTGTGCGTCCGGTTATCTGCTATACTACGCAGCATACTAAAAACCGTTCATTGCCTGTCAGGAGGTTCCTGTGAACAAACGAATATTACCCAAACGACTCGTCCACCTCATTCTTGCGTGCGCATGTCTATGTATCGCGCAGATCGCCCATGCCCAGGAGATTCCGTCAGAAAGCTCTTTCGCAATTGCACCCGCCGGGCCATTCAATATCGATGCGCTCCCCGATGAATTAAAGCCGTGGATTCCCTGGGTGCTCGATGATATTCCTCATTACGGTTGCAGCGATGTAAACGGCGCGTTCATATGCGCCTGGCCGTCCACCCTGTCACTCACATTGAGTGACACCGGCGGCACGTTTGCCCAATCGGTTTCAACCGATCGCTCCGTAATGTTCCAGTTGCCCGGCTCCCTTGCCCAATGGCCGATGCATGTTCAGGTGAACGGCCGCCCGGTTCCGGTAATAAACGAAAACGACACGCCGATGATACTCCTCAATACCGGAGATTTTGTTATTACCGGGGAATTCCAGTGGCCCAAAATCCCGGAAGGGCTCAATGTACCTTCGGATTACGCGCTTGTTGCGCTGCGAATTAACGCCGAGGACATCCCCGCTGTTCAACGGGACCCGGACGGTCGTCTGTGGCTGAAAAAAACCACACCGCAAACCGAACACGAAGACACATTTACACTCGAAGTGGTTCGTAAAATATCAGACGGCGTCCCCCTGATGATCACCACCAACATTATTGTGCGCAGTTCGGGCAAGCCCAATGAAGTAACGCTGCCGAACGTGCAGTTGGAAGGAACACTTCCCATTCGGGTGGACTCAGAACTACCCGTGCGGCTCGATAAGGACGGCGCCCTGAAACTTCAAACCCGCGGTGGCACCCACCAGGTTGAAATCGTTTCAATCGCTACCAAACGAACCGATTCCTTTTCACAGATAAAAAGGGCGCTTCCCTGGCCGACAGAAGAAATCTGGGTATTCGAACCATCCGACGATATCCGGCAGACCGAAGTCAGCGGCGTTGCCGGAATCGACCCCAAGCGCACCAATGTAAAATCTGAATGGCAGCACCTGGCAGCGTATTCGGTTTCACCTGAAGACACCTTCACCATCCGCACCACACGCCGGGGAGAATCCAACCCGCCGCCCGACCAGATCACCCTTCACCGGAGCATGTGGCTCGACATGGACGGCGCCGGGTTCACCGTGGCCGATACGATGAACGGCTCACTGCATCGCTCCTCCCGTCTCGATATGATTGACGGCGCCCTCGGGCATGTCCGGGTGGGCAGTCAGGATCAGGTAATTACCACGAATCCCAAGACGCGAAACGCGGGCGTGGAGCTGCGGGAGAGTCAATTCGAAATGCACGCGGAATCTAAAATTGACCGCAGTTCTTCTAATTTGCGCGCGGTGGGCTGGTCGACCGATGTGCAGGAGCTGGAAACCATCCTGTACCTGCCCCCCGGTTGGGACCTGATTACCGCTTCGGGCGTCGACAACATTCCGGGAACCTGGTGGGACTCCTGGAGCCTCTTCGGTTTTTTCTTTGTCCTGCTCGCATCCATTGCGGTGGGAAAGCTGACCAAATGGTACTTCGGCATTCTGACCTTGTGCACGCTGGTGCTGCTGCACAACGAAACCGAAGTCGAAGTACTGGTCGCCATCGCCCTGCCCCTGCTCATTACCCTGGGGCTGCTGAAAGTGCTTCCCAAAGGAAAATTTCGCACAGGCATCATTGTGGCCTGGGCAGTTTTCGCACTGGTGATGGCCGCCACCGCCATCCCGTTCAGTGTCAACCAGATTCGCCAGGGCTTGTATCCGCAACTGGAAAGTGAGTACTACCGCCCGCCGTTGGAGTCCGATGACTTCACCGCACAATCCACTGCTGCCTATGAATACGGCGGCGCCAATGAAGCGCCTCCCATGCCCGCGCCGGAAATGCTCGAAAAAGGCGACATGCAGGAGGAAGCGATTCCGCAGCAGCAGGAAGTTCAGGTGAAAAGCCGGGTTCGCCAAAAAGTATCTTCAATGGAAGAAGGCATACTGCCGGACCTGCCGTCCGGCATAAACTCAAACATGCGATACAGCGGTAACAAACAACAGGCGGCACTGCAGCAGGATCCCCAGGCGGTGGTGCAGACCGGGCCGGGGATTCCCACCTGGCGGTGGAATCAGTTTTCACTGTACTGGCAGGGGCCGGTATCGAAATCGCAACAGATTCACCTGTACCTGACCGGGCCGGCCACCCGGTTGACCCTCTCCATTGCACGCATCCTGCTGCTGGCCTTGCTCGCCATGGTGCTGATACTCGAAACATTTAAAACCATCAAGAACCCGCCGACCCATCCTCCGACGGCCAAACGCGCTTCGGCCAAGGCCGCCGCCGCCGCGACTGCGCTGTTGCTTTTACACACGTCCGCCGCGCAGGCGGAACTCCCCTCTGCGCAGCGACTGGATGAACTGCGGCAGAAAATCACCCGTTCCGCGGGCTGCAGCCCGCATTGCGTCGATACTTCATCACTCCATCTGACCGTCGAACGGGGAGAAGTCATTGTCACTGCCACTGTGCATGCGGCCGCCCAAGGTACGTGGCCCCTCCCCGGTCCGGCGGCCAACTGGGTTCCCGGCGAAGTGATTGTGGATGGGAAACGGGACACTGCGTTAAGCCTTCGCCCCAACGGGTTTATTTACATGAAACTGGATTCGGGGATTCACGAAGTCACCCTTCGGGGGGTGCTGAAAAGCGAAAGTGCATTCACCCTCGAATTTGTGAACATTCCCCACCAGGGCAGCGTATCGGCCGCGGACTATACCGTAGTAGGATTGCGCGAAGACGGTCGGTTCGAAACATCGGTGGCATTCACCAAACGCATCTCTGATGATTCATTAATGGATACCGGAAACGATGTCAGTTACACGCCCTGGCTTCAGGTGGAGCGCACATTGGATTTGGGTATTCCCTGGTTGGTGCACACCACCGTCTCCCGAGTGAGTCCCACTGGCGCTCCCCTGATGCTGCGCATTCCGCTGCTGCCGGGAGAAAGCGTGACCGAATCGAACCTGGAGGTAAAAGAAAACGCGGTCATGGTGGCCCTGGGCCGAGACGAAACCAGCGCCGGATGGTCATCGGTGCTCAAAGAGCAGCCCAAGCTGACGCTGAAAGCCGCCAAAGGCGAACACTGGACCGAAAGCTGGAGTGTAAAATGCAGCCCCATCTGGCAATGCACCCAATCGGGAATTCCCCCGGTGCAAAACGGCGTGGATACCCGTGTATACCGCCCCTGGCCGGGTGAAACCCTGACCATTCAAACCCGCCGCCCCAAAGCCATGGACGGCCAGACGGTCACCATCGACAATGCGCAGCTTCGGGTATCACCGGGGGTGCGTCTAACCGAAACCCACACGACTATAAATGTTCGCGCCAGTCAGGGAGGCATTCAAAAAATAACCTTACCGGCGAACATCTCGATTCAGCAATTTACCGTGAACGGCAAAAAGCAACCGTTCAAACAGAAGAAGAATGTGCTGGAAGTCGCGCTTCACCCGGGCAAACAGAAACTGGAACTCACCTGGCAACAGCAGGGAGGAATCACCAACGCCTTCCGCGCACCTACGGTGAATTTCGGCTTTAACGCCGCCAACTACACGCTGAATGTTGAAATGCCCCAGGACCGATGGCTGCTCGGCGTATCCGGTCCGTCGTGGGGGCCGGCGGTGCTGTTCTGGGGGTACCTGCTGACCATTCTGATTGTGTCGTTCCTCATTCTGGGACGGGCTGCGTTCAGTCCGCTGAAGGGCTGGCATTGGGCGCTGCTCACCTTTGGTCTGACCCAGGTGCCCATCGCCATATCCATAATTATTGTGGGCTGGTTCTTTCTTGTCTCGTGGCGAAAAACCGACCCGCTGAAAAACCGGCAGTGGATGTGGAAGAATCTGCTGCAGGTGGGTATCGGCATCTGGACGCTGGTTGCGCTGTTCTGTCTGCTGGGCGCCGTCTATAACGGACTGGCAGTGCAACCCGACATGCAGGTGGCGGGGCTCGACAGTGACAATACCACGCTGAACTGGTATCTCGACCGCGTATCGGGAGAGACCCCGTCGGCCACCGTGTGGAGTGTTCCCATTCTGATATGGAAGGGAATTATGCTGGCCTGGTCGCTCTGGCTCGCCTACAGCCTGATTCGCTGGTCCAAGTGGGGCTTCAAATCCTACACTGAAGGCGGCCTCTGGCACGCCCCGCCCCCTCGAAACGTTACCCCTGCAGTAAAACCCAGCGCTCCCGCCACCGACGCAGCATCCTCCGACGTAAAATCTTCCAACGACAAATAGCCACAGGAACAATTATTGGTTGGCGAAACATCTTTCGCCCCTACTTGATTTGATATGTGCCCTGTGTAGTGCTAAGAAATACTGCTTAAAACGAAATATCCACTTACAACATTTACAGAACGAATCGCGTTTGGCATATGTAGCTTCACATGAGTGACTGGTGACCGAAATGGTGCGCCGTCGAAAGTGTCTTATTAACGAATGAAACGTAATATCATACTCCACGTCATTACTCCGGTGGCGATTTCAATCCTGCTCTTTGCCGGCACGTTTGCACTGGTGGTGTTACCGTTCGTGCAGAACCACCTGATGGACTACAAAAGAGACACCATCCGCGAAATCGCCAATGTGGCCTGGGGGGTACTCAACCGATACAACGAGGAAGTTACCAGCGGGCGCATGACCCTGGCACATGCCCAGGAACAGGCGATTATCGATATTCGCAACATGCGCTACGGCCCCAACAACAAAGATTACCTGTGGATTAACGACACCCAGCCGCGCATGATCATGCACCCCTATCGCACGGATTTGGAGGGAAAGGATGTCACCAATTATCCCGACCCGAGCGGGCATCTGCTGTTTCTCGATTTTGTGGAAACCGCCCGAGATGGAAACGAAGGGTATGTGAACTACGTTTGGCAATGGCAGGACGACCCCTCCCGGGTATTGCCGAAAGTGTCGTTTGTGAAGGGATTCAAACCGTGGGGGTGGATTTTGGGGACCGGAATCTACGTGAAGGATGTGGAACACACTATCAAATCCATCACCCAGCAGTTGGTGGGTATTTTCATGGTCATTATGGCGGTAATCACTGCGCTGTCTGTGTATGTGATCAGCCAGGGAATCGCCATTGAAAACCGACGCCTTGAAGCGGAACAGGCGCAGATTAATTCCGAGCGACGGCTTTCCGACATCATCAGCTTCCTGCCTGACGCTACATTTGTGGTAGACAAAAACAAACGCGTCATTGCGTGGAACCGCGCCATGGAACAGATCACCGGGTTGAAAGAAAAAGAGATGATCGGCCGGGAGTCAATGGCGTACACCAAGGTATTTTTCCCCAGGCGCCGAAGGCTGCTTATCGATCTCATTTTCGCGCCCGACAAAATCGTGGAGTACGCCAAAGATTATGTGCGCTTTCACCAGGAAGGACAAACCGTCTCCGGTGAAATATTCGCCCCGCAGCTGGGTAAGGAAGGCCGATTTCTGTTCAGCGTGGCGTGCCCGCTGTACGACGAAAAGGAAAACATCATCGGCGCCATCGAATCCATTCGAGACATCACCGAGCGGGTGAAAATACAGGAACGACTTATTCAATCTGAGAAAATGCTTTCCATCGGCGGTCTGGCGGCCGGCATGGCGCACGAAATCAACAACCCGCTGGCGGGTGTCATTCACAACGCTGAACTGGTTCAAATGCGCATTGCCAAAGAAAGCCAGAAAAACCTGAAGACCGCCGCTGAGTTGGACTTGTCGTTTCCAACATTGCTCGAATATGTCACTGCAAGAAAAATTCCCGGACTTCTCGACAACGTTTTGTCATCGGCCAAACGCGCTGCGCAAATCGTGGACAACATGCTCGGCTTTGCCCGCAAATCCAAAGCGGTGATGGAAAAAGTGTCCCTCCCGGTGTTGCTGGACGACGCATTGGAGCTGGCCAAAACAAACTTCAACATCAAAAAACGATTCGACTTTAAAAAAATTGAAGTCGTCAAGCAGTATGAATCCGACATTCCCGAAGTGCACTGCGAGAGCGGCAAAATCCAACAGGTATTCTTGAATATTCTGCAGAACGCCGCATATGCCATGACCCAGATGGGGGGCGACGCGCAACGGCTCACCCTGCGTATTTCCCGCGAAACGGGCGAGTTTGTCCGCATCGAAATTGAAGACAACGGCCCCGGTATTCCCGAAGAGATGCGGCAACGAATTTTTGAACCGTTCTTCACCACCAAAGAGGTGGGAGACGGTACCGGGCTGGGGCTCTCGATTTCGTACTTCATCGTGTCGGAAAACCACGGCGGCACCCTCGAAGTCATCGCCGGCAAAGACGGCGGCAGCAACTTTGTAATCCGCCTTCCGCTGACCAACGAATAGACCTTCCGCTTTAAAAAGCGGTTCCCGTCTCCATTATACGCCCGTACGAATGAAACCACCGCCCCCAAGAGCGGTCGAAAAGTCGTAAAAATAAAAATCGCTGCGCAAGGCCGCGGAAACAAGTCCCAGTCCGATGTTTGCATGAACCATTTATCTTGGTACAATCTACTAAACGGGTATCGGCACATCAATTGCACACTCAGCACATTGCAGCAACGCCGGTCAATTTTCCGGATAAGAAAGGAATACACAATGAATGCCTTCCCTATAGAAGAAACGTTCCGCCGATTCAAATTCGTCGCATTTCTTGCCGCATTTTCGCTGCTGGTTTTCTCCGGTTGCTCAAATGATTCCGACGGCGAGGACGGAACAGACACCGATACGCAGCCTGGGCCGGGCGGCGACGACAGTGATTCCAACGAAAATGCGAATGGGTCCGACTCGGACAACAACAAAGACGACCACGATTCTGATGACGACACCAATTCGCAACACAATCAACCGACCGCCGAGATGTATCCGGAACTCTGGTATTCAGCGGACAACCAGTTGGTGAACGTTCAGCTCAGCGAAGACGACGGCAGTGTGCAGAACATCGTTTCCTATACCATTGACGGGCTCGGACTCGGCCAAAACAGTCTGACCATGATGAAAGACGGTTCTCTTGTGGGCGCGCGACTCGTGAAGGAAACATTTGAAACAGAACTGTATTACCTCGCGGAACCGCCGCGGAGTGGCGACACCGCTTCGTACGAAATGTTGGGCATCATGATCGACGGGATCATGCTCGAAGCCCTGTACACTGACTGTGATGGAAACCTGTACGGCATGGACACCGGCGTGGATGACGGCGGTTCAGAAGGCAATCAACTGATTCGCTTTGTCGGCGATTTTCTCGCAGGCGATTTCTCTTATGTGGTCGTGAGCGATTGGTCCCAGGGAGATGTGGCCGACATTGACGATATGGGACCGGGTATCAGCGAAAGCGGAGAAATCACCGATAACGACGGCTTTGCCATCGACACCTCCACCATTTATGCATTCAATTACGAAGAGGGACAGGGAACCGCCGTGGGCGCCGGAGGCACCTGGGGAATTCATGCGCTGGGCGGCCCGTTGTTCACCGATGATACATCGCGGTTGTACGTAATGACCGCAGATGCCGTCATTACTCAAATAGATCCGGTCACGTTTGATGTAATCGGCGAAGAAGCCACCGGCCCCACGGTTGAAAACGGCAACGCCGGATGGTCCGGTCTGGCCGGTCCTCTCACTGATTGTGTCACCCAATTCACTGTTCCGGAATAACCCTGAATTACACCATTTCGACCAGCAGGGCGATGCCCTCGCCACCGCCGATGCAGAGCGTTGCCAACCCGCGCTTGCCGCCCAGATGCTTCAAACTCGACAACAGCGTGGCCACCAAACGGGCGCCCGACGCGCCGATGGGATGCCCCAGCGCCACCGCGCCCCCCAGCGGGTTAACCTTTTCTTCATCGAGCTTCAGCTTTTCGATGGCAAACAGCGGAACCGCGCTGAACGCTTCGTTGATTTCAATGCAGTCAATATCACTCACCGCCAGCCCGGTTTGCGCGAGAATCTTTTCAATCGCCAGAATGGGCGTGAGCGGGAACAACGCCGGCGAAGAGGCCACCACCGCCCAATCCACAATGCGCGCAATCGGCGTCAGATCGGCGGTTTCACAACGTTTCTCTCCGGCCAGCAGTAAAGCGGCCGCACCGTCATTGATTGAAGATGCATTCCCGGCGGTAATTGTTCCCCGTCGCGGATCAAACGCGGGCCGCAATGCGCGAAGCTTTCGCTCATCAAACAAGCCGGGGCCTTCGTCATCCGCCACGATGGTTTCGCCTTTCTTGTGCGTCACGGTGACCGGAACGATTTCGTGCGAAAACACCCCCTTGCGCTGCGCATCCAACGCCCGCGTGTACGAGCGAACCGCATAGGCGTCCTGCGCGTCTCTCGAAAGCGAATGTTCCGCCACCACCTGCTCGCACAAATTTCCCATATGCAGGTTGTTGTACGGATCCCACAGGCCGTCATGAATCAGCAAATCAATCATCGCCGCCGACGGGACGCCAAGCTGATAGCCCCGGCGCGCCTTGGGCAACGCATACATGGCCCCGCTCATGCTTTCCATTCCCCCCACCATCGCGATACCGTATTCTCCCAGTGAGATGGCGCGCGCGCCGTTCACAATGGCCTGCATTCCCGACCCGCATACCCGATTCACCGTAGTGCAGGGAACATCTTCACTGCCGCCCCCGCCAATCCACGCCTGTCGCGCCGGAGCCTGCCCCAGTCCTCCCTGCAACACGCTCCCCATCAGGCATTCCCCCACCGCATTCGAGGCAATCCCCGTCTTGGCAAGTACTGCCTCTATCACACATGATCCCAACTGAACCGCCGACAGGCTCGACAATCCGCCCTGAAAGTTTCCGATAGGCGTTCGAACCGCGGCACAGATAAATGCTTCTTGAATTGACATGCACCCCTCAAATCATTTTTTCCTATTTTTTTCAAGGATTGAATCTGCAGAATTGTTGCGCTCGGTTGGTAAACGGCGTCGAAAGAGGTTTCATTCCCGCAGGGTCAATTCGTTGGAGCGAAAATCAGATTGCCCAGCTCATGGAGCGGGTATTCGCAGAAGCAGACTGTTCGGATTGCCGGTATCCGGTTACGGCCGCCTTTTCCCGAGCATTTCGAGTGATGCCCGCCAACCCCTCACGCATCTCGCTTGAATCCGCACCGTCCTCCGGGCTCAGCGTGTCGGCGTTTTCCGCGATCATCTCTCTTTTCGCCTGCGCTTCCTTCTGGGTAGCCTCCGATGCAACGCGGCGATCCTGAGACGACGGGGACGCCGGCGCCAGCGCCGCCCTGCGCACCAACTGCATCTTCGCAATGGTCGCCTCCGGCGTCTGCGCCTCGGAGACGCTGATAGAAACATCTCCTCCCACCGCGTATTGTTTACCGTCCGGGCCTCGTTCAAAATCAAACGACGCACCGCCTTGAGCGTACTGACCCGCTGCAGCCAAGTGCGCGGCTTCGTGTGCCCGCACCTCCACATCGCGGCGTTGCAACCGATCGACTTCGCGCTGGTCATCGTCAGACAGCTCCTCGCCCGACATCTTATCGTTTTCCTGCGCCGATGCCGTCTCCGGTGGCGGCTCCAGCGCCGGTTTGGATGACAGCTCCGGTGACAACTCCGCAGTCGATGACGCAGATTCCGTCGCCGAAGACGTCTGCGGTCGCACAAACGAAACCGTTGAGGGGAGATGAAAGCTGTTTCCGATGCTCGAAAGGCTCATGTCAATTCCATTTGATTCTGTGCGGCACCATTCATAGTGCACCCTCATTAAATGTACAACGTAAAATGAATGGAGCAAGGCGACCCGAGCAATACGCTGTTCCAATATATCGCTATACATATATTATCTACCTATGCGAAAAGAACCGTTCGGTGTAAAATGGAAAAACCCAGCACTTACATAATTCATGCCGAACTGGCAAAGGAGGAACCGGTGAAACAATTCCCAACACTTATTTTTCTTATAACATTATTGTTCTGCACCATGGGATGGGCGGAAGACCCGGCAGCAACCGAGACCCCGCAGACAAGTAACACGGCCGATGAAGCCGCGCATGCGCCCCCATCGACAACCACGCCTCCTCCAGATGTGGAAGTGTGTGTTCCCAAATGCCGTTCCGGATTCATGTGCCACGCGGGGATGTGCATTTCGCTTTGCAATCCTCCCTGTGGTGCGGGATACGCCTGCAGCGCGCAGGGAGAATGCCTGATGCAGGTACAGCAGAGTACGCCCGCTGTCGCAATGGTTCCCGCCGCACCGATGCCCATCACGGAAAGAGATATTGCCCGGCAGCAGGCGAGAGAACGCAAACAGCAAATTCGCCAACAACGCAAACAGGCAGTAAAACGCTTTCGTCTCTCCGCCCACATGGACTGGCAATGGGCATTTATCGACGACGTGTACCGCACCGGTTTTGTCGGCAATCTGGGCATGCAAAAGAACCTCGCCGATACATTTGCCTTACGACTTCGCGTGGGCGGCCTTATCGGCTATGCTCGCCCCGCATTTCTCGACGACAGCGATCGCACCACGTGCTGGGGGGCCAACATCGACCTGGCGCCGCTTTTCGGACCGCTGGGCACGTTTTACATCGGCCCCACATTCTGGCTCACGTACTATTGGCACGGCAAGAACCGATTAGAGGAAAGCGACTGGTGGGATGAAACCATCGATTATGTTGAACTGGATAACGGGCCAGCCGGGGGTATCGCCCTCGATATGGGACTGCTCATCGGAGACGACGCCAATCTGGGCATCAACTGGCGCGTAAAGACCACCCTCACCGAAGAATTCTCATTCATCTTTGAATTCGGCCTCGCCTACCACTTCGACGTGGGCGGCAAATAAACATCGAAACAAATAAGCGAAACAATTGCTAAAAATGCGCATCCAGCAGGAGTCCGGCACGCAGCACGGGTACACCGAAACGGGCCACTTCTTCAAACTGCTCCGCTTCCCCACTCTTAAACATAACGGCTGCCCGTTTCACAAATAACCCCATGTCGAAAGACGGCGTGATCCACATGGATTCGGTCACGGCAAACCCGAACTGGCTGGACAGACCGAAAAACGGGGTCGTCATCCGCTCGGTGCGCACCGAAACGTTGTCGGCACTTCTGCCTTCAACAGACACAAATGCCGCGCCGGCCAGCAGGCCGAAGGCCGGTCGCAGTACGCGCGCCTTGTCGATTTCCCACATGGGCTTCAGCACAACACAGTTCACCATCAGACTCGCCGCGTCCGTCCCCTGTTTAATATCCCGGCCGGTCATTCCGAACCACCCTTCCAGCTGCAGCAACAGCCCCTCCACCGGCGTCCATCCGAACATGGCCATCGGTGCGCCGCGAGCGCCCACGTCCCGCGCAAAGAAAATCCCCGAAAACCCACCCCCGATGCGAAACGGCTTTTGCGGTCGGCGGGAATGGGCCGGCGGCTCCGTCATCTGTTCAATCTCGGTCGGCAGCACTTTTGAGGGGTGGTCGGCCAAATGAATTTCCTGCAGGCTGCCCCTGAACAGCTCCATGGTCTTCAATCCCGCCACAATCGATGACTCCCCGGAACCCACATCGTCGAGGGGCAAGTATCGATACACCGTTTTCTGTGTTACACGATCGGTAATCCAAAGGTCCACACCGGCCTGCCCGGCGGTTGCCGCCGGCTTCACAATGCGAATGGCCGCAGCGGCCTGGTATTGCTGCGCCACCTGAATCAGTTCAGCACGCCGATCCCGTTCCGTGATGGCCGTACCGTTCACAATCACCACCTCAATGCCCCCCTGCATAAACTCCTGCTTGATTTTTTCTTCCGCTTCCGGCCAGGCTTCCGATGGGCAGCAACTGTCCAGCGAAACAATTACCACCACCGCGCGTATCGACTTGTCTGAAGACTCTCGCGCCGCGGTTCCACCTTGCGCAAACGCCGTCGTTGCCGCACAAAATACACAGCCCATGAAAGAAAAAACAACGGTTCGGAAGAAAATGGAGGGACGCGTCATCCTCGTGTTATACACGAATTTTCATTTTTGCAATACCTGGTGTGCCTGATTAATATACAGTCCTTGGGGATACCGACTGACGTATTGAGACGCGATTCGCTTGGCCGCCGACAACCGATTCGTCTGGGTATAAATGGTCATCAAACGACCGTGCACTTCCTCGGCCATAGAACCGCTCGGGCTTTCCGTCAGATAGGTTTGAAACCACTGCGCCGCAATGCTGGGCGAATGAGATGCATCCATGGCCGAGCGACCGATGATGAACGCCGCCAATTTCGCTTTTGTCGTCTGGTTGAATCGGTTGCGCAGCGACAACAGGGCATCATTCGAAATTTTCACCTGTCCCGCATTGCGCGCCGCATCTGCCAGTTGCCAAAGCTCCCCGGAATCGGCCGTTCGGTACAGTTGCGCCAGCCCCTGTCGCTGCGCCGCGGCAATGGCTGCAGAAAACTGTTTATTCCGGTAGTACGTCTGCCAGGTCATCTGCCCCTTGCTTTTCGATGCGCCGGATTTTCTTGCGCCCACGGCAGCGTCTCTTTGGGAATCATTTGCGGCAGACACCGATTTCTCATTCTGCAAAGATTCGCCGCTTTCCGACATCAGCGCTTCAGTCTCCTCCGAAGAGGTATCGGCCACACACGGCTTGGAGTTCATCGCGATGTCACCGGTTCGACCGTTCGCCGCCAAATGTTGCCCCGCCAATAGGGTGACCCCATGCTCACTCAGGCCGGCGCCCTGCACCAGCACTTTTCCACGGGAAACTTGTACATCCAGGTTGCTGGCCTCCGCATCCCAGGTCACATCGAATACTGTACCGAGAACCGTCACCGTAAACGGGCCGGCATTCACTCGCCAACGGGTGTGTTTGTTTCCGTTCACCTCTGCCATGACCGTCCCCCGCGACAGCTCAATCGTAACCGCTTCCTTATTCGATTCCACAATTCGGGCCGCCCCGTTTTCTTCCACCCGCATGCACGTTCCCTGTGAAAACCGTATCTCCGTGGTCTCTCCCGTCGAGGTCTCAATCCAGTCGCCGGGGCTGCCTTCAGTTCCGGTGTCGCCAACCACAAACGAGAACTCATTGGTCGGCGACGAAGAAATCAACACCGAAATCAACAACGCGGCCGCCGCAGCCAGTCCGGCTGCAAACGCACCCACCACCACCGCTTTTCGTTTCAAGCGGTGAACATTCTGTTGGGTCGCCATCGAAACAAACATCCGCTCATGACGCATGTATGTCTCTTCGCGGGAGGTTTCCTCCAAATTCCCGCGAACGGCTTCCGCCAACGTTCTGCACGCAAAGTCATTATCCAACATTGTGCTTTTCTCCAACATACGAAGCCAGTACTGCATCTTCGCTCGCAATTTTTTCAAATGCAGCCACGGCTCGATTCACTCTCCGTTTAACTGTCGCAACAGACCAACCACTGATATCGGCCATTTCGAGCAATGTCGAATGTTCGAAATATTTCATGATCAGAACCATGCGCTCCTCTGCTTTTAACTCGTTTAAAGCCTGATAAAAATGTTTGGTGACCATATTCTTGTCCGGCGTTCGAAAATCCGCAACCTCGGGCAATGAATCGGATGCCGCCACCACCTGACGCCGATATTTTCTGCTTCGAATCTCTTTATATACGGTTCGAAACGTTACGCTATCCACCCAGTAATCCAACCGACTCGCGTCGCGCACACTGGACAGGGAGCTTAATACATTCAAAAAAACCATCTGCACCACATCCTCATGGGCCGTATCCGCACCGAGCAGGCTCCGAATCAAACGATCGATTCGCTTGCCGTAGCGCCGGTAAAATTCAGTCGCACATTCCGCGTCTCCGGCTCTAACGCCGGCTATCAAATCGCGGTTGGAATATGAACTGTCGTAAATCTGCCTCAATGCGATACCTGGTTTTTTTCACCCTTCTTGGAATAATAGTACCTCCATTAAAGTAAGGGGCTCAGAAATCAAGCAAAAAAATCCACTTTTCTTTTCATCACAAAGTGGCTATTTCAGTAGTACTGCACGCCACAAAACATACAATGTAGCGACGAATTCTGGTATAAAGGGAAATATGAAGGCGCTTTTTCAAAACCATATCTTACTTTATCTCGCGTTTATCGCTTTCATTACGGGATGTTCCGTTGAACGACTGTATCCCGTCGGAACGGCATCCGGCAGCTCGAGCGACAACGATTCCGGAAGCGACACCACCTCCTCGGGCACAGATTCCCTGGACTCGAACTCCGATACCGGTACAGACTCCGAAACCGAGAGTGACACCGGCACCGATACCGACACTGACGCCGAAACTGACACCGATACCGGCACCGACACCGAAACGGGTACCGATACCGAGACTGACACCGATACCGACACCGATACCGATACCGATACCGATACCGA
>JAFGXQ010000130.1 GCA_016936575.1 Deltaproteobacteria bacterium | reverse complement strand
CCGTGTCCGCATCGGTATCACTGTCCGTGTCCGTATCCGTGTCCGTATCTGTGTCCGTGTCCGCATCGGTATCACTGTCCGTGTCCGTATCCGTATCTGTGTCCGTGTCCGCATCGGTATCACTGTCCGTGTCCGTATCCGTGTCCGTGTCCGTGTCCGCATCGGTATCACTGTCCGTGTCCGTATCTGTGTCCGTGTCCGCATCGGTATCGGTATCACTGTCTGTATCCGTGTCGCTGTCTGTATCCGTATCCGCGTCCGTATCGGTGTCTGTGTCCGTATCCGCGTCGCTGTCTGTGTCCGTATCCGCGTCCGTATCGGTATCGGTATCGGTATCACTGTCTGTATCCGTGTCGCTGTCTGTATTTGTATCTGAATCGTTATGACCCGAAATTTTCTCCACCGAATGATTACATTGAATCAGAAACACCGAAAGTCCTACGCAATAAATGAGCCGCTTAAAAGTCATCTCTTCTTCCTCCATTGGACAAGTACACTGACAAGTGGAATCTGGTCAGCCAGATCGGGTGCATATTCTAATTTTTTTGGGGTCAGACCCCGCCTATTGACCTTTTTCTGTTCCGAAATTCTATTATTTGTGTCGCATTCTGTTTTATGTTTTTTCTTTACCGTGTAAAATCAGCGTAACACTTCACCTTCAACGTCCGATTTAGGGGGGCGCAATGATTGAAATTTTCGTCATCATTCATTATTCCAAACGATTGGCCGCGCTCGCGTCTGAAAAGGGGCGTTCCAAAGGATTTGCCGCACTGGGTGGTCTTTTCTGGTTTCTCGGCGAAATCATCGGCTTCGTAATCGGCAATCTGCTGGGAATTGGAATGGCAGCCTACCTGGTGGGAATCGGCAGTGCCATATTGGGCATATTCATCGCCTTTGCAATTGTAAAATCGCTTGAGCCGGCCGCCGGATTCGAAGATGAAGCGCTCATCGACGCCTACACCCCCACGGTTGAAGTCAAAAACCGAGAACCCGACAACCCCTACACACCGCCGCAGAAAATCTAAAACAGTACCAAATGTTCCTATTCTGAGGTATCCTACTGAATTTATTTTATAAACACAGCATATCAATTCAAACTTGACCAGTCTGGTCAAGTTATAGTGCGCCGAGCAGCGCGCGCCGTACCGATGCGGTCAGCAGGCCGGGCATCTCCACCAGCATGCGAAACGCGATTGCGGCCTGTTCCGCGCCGGACGCCATGTGAAACTGTTTCACCAGTCCGACATGGGTCTCTGCCTGTGAGATTCGCGCCGAAATCTCCAAACGATGTTTCTCCCATTCATCGACCGCCAGCTCTGCCAGATTGAGGCCCTTCTCCATCTTGCACAACGCAGTCAGAATATTTGATAAAAACAGATTGGCCACCAGTTCATGAGGGTTGTCACACTCAAGTAATCTGTCGCAATAAAAACTGTAGCAGAACGGCGGTTTTCCATGTTGCAGCATGCACCCGTTGCTCCCCAGCGCCCGACATTCCGAAAACCGCGCGGCCCGCCACCACTTGCCGTGAGCCTGTTGTGAAATAGCATTCAGCCAGTCGCTGTCGAGCACTTCATCGGCCATATGGGGGCGACAACAGATGTCGGCGCACGCGGCGCAGATACGCGCAAACGACTTCGGCCACAGCGACGCAATCTCCCGCTCTACATCCATGTACTTCTGTTGAAGCTGCGAAATGGTTGTCATTCAGTGTCTGAATCGGCGGCGGCCTCGACTGCGGTGTCCCGGGCGTTGCCGGCATCGCCTGCGCTGTCGGTATCGATGGTTTCCATCACGGTTTCCACTGTGCCCGCTTCGCCCTCCTGCGCCTCTTCCACCTGCAGTTTTACTTTGTCGATTCCCATTTCTTTAAGCTGGTCGCCGGCCTGGGTCAACTCCGGGTTCATCTCCTTTGCCAGCGTGAACGCCTGTGCCGCCTGCATGATCATTCCCTTGGCGCGGTACGCCAACCCCAGATTGAACGCCGCCTCCGGGAAATGCGGCTCGATGTCGAGCGCTTTCAAATGATGTAAAATCGCATCTTCAAACATACCCGCGCGCCCGTACAGCAGCCCCAGATTATTTTCGGCTTCGGCGTCATTGGGTTCAATCAGCAGCGCCGCGCGATAGGCGCCGGCAGCTTCATCGAATCGCTGCAGTTTTTCAAGCGCCACCCCCATGTTGTAATGGGCCGTCGCGAAATAGGGATCGATGGCAAGCGCCCTGGCGTGCATGGCGCGGGCCTCTTCCCAGTTTTCTTTGTCGGCTTCCACCAGCCCGAGCATGTCCCAGGCCGCTTCCATCCACGGCGCCTCCACGGTGAGCATCTGCAACCGGCTCTCGGCTTTGTCGAGTCGGCCCATCTGACGATAGGCATCGGCCAGGGTCAACCGGGCGCCTAAAATTTTGTTGTCGAGCAGCACCGCTTTTTCCAGATAGGGAACCGCCTCACCCGCATTGCCCAGCGCCAGCTGCACCACACCGTAGTTGTAGTTGACAAGTGCGCTGTCGGGTTCCGCGTTCATGGCTTCCACCATGATATTATGCGCCTGCGGGCCTTTTCCCGAATCAAGCAATGCCAATGCCAGGTTCACTTTCGTAACCGAGTCAGGCGCAAGTTCCAGCGATTTTCGGTACAGGGTCACCGCGTCTTCGGTGAACCCGAGATTGCCCAGATAATTTGCAATCTCAAACAACCGATTCCTGTCGTCTTCGTATACAGACGCCAAAGACAGATAATAATTTTTTGCGGTACGGTACCGCTTTTGGGACCATTTGATTTTAATACCGTCCGTACGGGTTTCCGCGGCCCGTTCCAGCAACCCCGACATCAGAAAGCCGTTGGCGGTCTCCGCGTTTTTGGCAAAGCGGCGAATGTCTTCTTCAAGTTCGCCCATATTATACAAAACCGGCATCACGCTCCGCTGAATTGGAATCAGCGATGCAGCGTCCATTCTGCGCCCCTTTGAATATTCAGTGATATACGGCACAAACGGACGGTCATCGGTCTGAACCGGCATGTCTTTCACCCACTGACGCGCGGTCTGGGCGTCACACAGATAACTGTCGATGATCTCCCATTCCGACGCCATACCGTACTTTTTCAGATCGCGCGCAATGCGGGGTTCTTTCACCCGCCGCCCCAGCTCTTTGAAATCGACGCGAATCGGTTTGTGTCCGCCCACCAGTTTCACATAAGCGGCCTTGCCGTACACCTCGAACCCCACGTTCACCCACATGGACATCTGCGGAAACACTTCAAGGAACGTGCGCACGATAATTTTAAATTCATTTTCGCTGAGCCCGTGCAGCGGCAACCACTGCACCACAATGCCGTCTTCCGCGAGATGGGCTTTCACCAGTTTATAAAATCCGCTGGTGTACAGAATCCAAGAGTCCACCGCCTTGGGGTGGGTGGAGTCGATCATCATCACGTCATACGGCGTATTGCTGCGCAGCAGAAACTGACGACCGTCATCGATATGGGCATGCACCCGTTGGTCTGTAAGCACTTCATTGTTGTAGTACTTGAAATGGCCGGCGGCGTTCCACACTTTGTCGCTCAGGTCCACGATGTCGAGAGACTCAAGCGGATGACTGATGGCCCCCCCGGCGGCCACCCCCGCGCCGAAACAAATCATTAGACCTGTTTTGGGGTCGGGGTGCAGCAGCGGCGCCAGATGACCCAGCAGTTTAAAGCTCTGGTCGTGTACCAGACGCGTGGTCACTTCATTCACCGCGTTGACAAACAGCTGCTTCTCTTTGTTGATTTTGTTCACCGTCACGCTGATGGTTCCGATACGTCCTTCCTCGTAGTGAACAATCTTCTGATGGCGGGGACCCACCGCTTCCTGCAGCATGGCTCTGGGCATGTTTCCGGGCAGCAGCACCGCCACAACAATAACCGCCAAACCGAGGCCGCCCACAAACTGCAGCCGCTTTCGGTTCATCTCCATAGAGAACAGCAGCACCGCAACCCCGCTCAACGCCGCCAGCAACGACAACGCGATGAACGCATGCTGAATGCCGATGGCGGGAATCAGAAACGCACCGGTCAACAAAGATCCCAGCGCTGCCGCAATGCCGTTCACCAGCAACGCGGTACCCACTTGCCTCCCGGCGTGATTGGCGCGCCCCGCAAATACGGCACAGGCCGCAGGCAGCGATATACCCGCCCACACAGCCGGTACCAATGCCAACAGCGGCGTAAATGTGAGTTCCCGGAAAAACTCGGTCCACAGCGACGTGGACAAACTTTCGATTTGCCCGATGCCGAACGGGTCGCGGCCTGCGGATACCACCAGCGATGTGGCCAGCCAGTAGGAAAGCAGCATGAACAACCCGAGCGAAATCAACGAAAATCCGGTGAGCGCAATTTGATTTTTTTGCGCCAGCAACCGATGCACGCCACCGCCGATGGCGATGCCGAGCAGCACCATCACCAGCAGAATGGCAAACGCATAGGTGTCGTGTCCGAACACGAATGTAAGCAACCGGGTGTACACCACCTCGCCGCCCAACATGGCGGCGCCACCCGCCCCTGCCGCGAGCAGCGCGGTCCAACGCCCTTTCAGCACAGCGTCTTTTGCCGGGGAATGACTGGGCATGGGCACCTGCTGATGCCGGCCCGCGCGATGCACCGCCCAAACGATAAATGCCGCGGTGAGGCTGAGCGATGCCGCAATAAACGATGTGGTCATCAGCCCCAACGCGGGAATCGCCACAAAGCCGCACAGGGCAGCCCCCAGTGCGCCGCCCAGGGTGTTGGCGCCGTACAGCACGCCGATGCGCTTTCTGATTTCGTCACTGGCGCTCGACAGTGCACGCACCAGCACAGGAACCGCCGCGCCCATAAACACCGCGGGCAGGGCGACCAGCACGCTGGCCGTGGCAAAACGAAATAAAACCTTCAAAGGTGCGCTGTCAAAATTGCCGGCGAACATCTGCGATGATTCCAGCGCGGGCATCACAAACGGAACCGCGATGGCATACATACCGAGCAACACCTCTGCGGTGACATATATGCGCAATGGTGAAACCATACGGTCCGCCAGGGAGCCGATAATCTTGGAACCCAGAGCCATGCCGAACATGAACGCGCACAACACCAGGGTAGTGGCGTCGGCACTGTTCCCGAGCGGAATCACCAGCATTCGCGACCACACCACTTCGTACGACAGGCCCGCAGCCCCGGAAAACACGGTGGCGATGGCCGCGAAAATCAGCGCCAGGCGCCGATACCCGTCTACAGACCGTTCTTTTTTCGGCTGTGACTTCGATAGCGCGGGGGTTTCTTTCTGCTTCTTTGAAGGCTCTATATTTTTATTCACAATATCAATTCCTTAGAGAAATGGAGTCACCGTCTTTTACATGAAATAGAGCGATTCCGCAGGTAAAAAGTTCCCGGTTTTTATTTGGAGTGCGGCCTGCGAAGTGACACTTTCATCTTTTGCCGGTGTTTGAATGGATGACAGCAAACGGAAGGCCGTTACGGCGGTTCAGTCAAAGGACAAATACCATGCAAAAAAAATATCTCATTCAAATCATTCTATTTATGCTCGGCGCAGTGTTCTGCACCGGTGCCCTGGCACAGGAAACCGCATCGGCGGAATCGGAAGATGCCGCAGCATCTGCAACGTTGGGAGCCGAAATCGAAGCCGCGTCCGTCGCACCAGTCGCCGAAAACACCCTGGCCGCATGTCAGGACCAGGCCGATAACGATAACGACGGCTTCGTGGATTGCGCAGACCAGGATTGCAGCATTTACGCGATTTGCGCCGCAGCGAAAGATTCCGCACTATCCACCGCCCCCGCAGTCGCACCCGAACCAGAAGACACAGTAACCATATTTGAACGGGGACGTATGTGCAAAGACGGCATCGACAACGATGAAGACGGCCTGGCGGATTGTCACGACCCCAAGTGCAAACCCACCAATTATTGTCAGCGGGAAATGTATGAGTATCCGAGCGATCCCTACAAACCGATGGGGCCGTTTTTTCAATTCGGACTTGGGTTGGCATTGCCCAATTTTAACTGGAAGGACAACCGCGTGGACTCCGAGTTCGGACAAAACATCCCGTTTGATCCCGATATGGGCGGTATATTGAGCTTCAAATTCGGTGTAGCGCCCATTCCATGGCTCGGATTCGGTGTGAACATGAACGCGGGCGGCACCTTCGGCACCAATCGCGCCGACTTCTTTTCACTGGCCGATTTAGACAACGAATACAAGTACGACGGTTACAAAGTGTTCGGGCACATCGGCGGCTTCGTTCGACTGCAATACCCTGTCAGACGATTTAACATGTATATGGACATCGCCGGGGGATACAGCTTTGCCCGCTACAAATGGCGCGTATATGACGGCGACGAAAGCTGGAGCGACATCAGCGGCGACTGGGAAGACGACGACTGGGAAGACGACACCGACGTGGACCACGAAACCAAGTACAAACAGGGGCATCATTTCTCCCTCGTGCTGGAACCGGGCTTCGATTACTTCTTCGTAGACCGAAAACTGGCCGCCGGTTTACGTGCCTGGCTGCCGGTGGTCAGCAGCGACAACAAAGGAATGGACAACATCGGCATCATGTTCAACATCACCTTCACCCCCACCTGGCGAGAACCCAAACGCCTGAAAGACGAATACAAATAACAAAGGCAAAGGGGTCAGACCCCCAACTATTCATCTTTTTCTCTTCAAGCCACCTGAAAACCGATCGGTAATTGAAAACTGATCTCTCAAAACTAGCTTGCAACCGTAATGACCAGACTGGTCAGGTTTAGAGTTGAATTTCTATTTTAATTAAACGTTACATATGTTTGCATATCACATCATTCAAAAATTTATTGAGTAGATACTCCAAGCAAAAGGTCAATAGGCGGGGTCTGACCCTGATCATTCATCACATTTTTTTATGTACAGAAAATTGGGGAAAAGCATCAATAATCTCCCTTAAAAAGGGGGGAAGGGGGATGTCGACATTCATTGCGAACAATCCGATTTGCTTTGGGGCTATTGCTTTGAAGAACTATTTTT
>JAFGXQ010000129.1 GCA_016936575.1 Deltaproteobacteria bacterium | reverse complement strand
TGACAAAAAAGTGTATTCTGCTGACAGCTTTATGACGAGGGGGGACTACAGAGTAGGGGAGAGGAGTTGTTTATGAAGCAAACACAAGAGATTCTACCACAATTGGAAGTTCAGTTTCAGACGGCGAATAAGCGGTGGGATATTATTGCCATGTTTATCGGTACCACGGCAGTTGCCGCAATCGGCGTGCCGCTGTACGGCGTTTTTTATGGGTTTACTGCGGCGCCTTGGATTGCGTTCGTGCTGCTGTTTTCGGCGTGCAACATGGCCATTACCACCGGATATCACAGACTCTGGAGTCACAAAGCCTTCGATGCGCATTGGTCCGTCCGCATCGTTTTGATGCTGGTGGGGGCGTTGGCGCTTGAAAACAGCATTTTGAAATGGGTGGCCGATCACCGTCGCCATCACGGAAGCGTTGATGATATCTACAAAGACCCATACAGTGCCCGGCGCGGGTTCTGGTTTTCGCACATGGGGTGGATGTTGAAGGACTACCCCAGCGCGCCGCTTGATTTTTCAAACGTTCGCGATATCGAGCAGGACCCCATTGTTCGGTGGCAGCACAAACACTACGTGCCTTTGGCGGTTGGGTTGAACCTGACAGTGCCGGCCGTATTGGCGTTGCTGTTCGGCAATTGGCTGGAGATGTATCTGGTGGCCGGATTTTTGCGGCTGGTGGTGACTCACCATACCACATTCTTCATTAACTCCCTGGCGCACATTCTGGGGAATCAGCCATACTCGAATAAGAATACCGCACGGGACAATTTTATTCTGGCGGTGCTCACGTTCGGTGAGGGCTATCACAATTTTCATCACGCCCATCCGGCCGATTATCGCAATGCGGTTCGATTCTGGCAGTGGGACCCCACAAAATGGTTCATTCGCTTGATGTGGCTGTTCGGACTGGTGCGAAATTTAAAAGTCACGTCTTCTGCTCGAATGGCCGCGATGAAGAAGGCAATGAACGGGCCTGTGATTTATTCATCGGAGATCAAACGAGACGGCGCACGGCCGGCTGCGTAAGGTCAATAAAGTAAACAGGGGCATTTAATCGTCTCTGTATCATTTCCGTACAGTGATGAGCATTTTATTCTTTTCGTATCTATTGTGCGTATCCGCTGTATTTTTCTACAAATTCAGGAATGACATAGTGCGCCTATGTGCTATTACTATGTACTGAGACATATTACTTCGAGCGATGCTGATTGCGACAAGATTGGGCAACCCGGCCTTTTAGAGGAGTGAGTATTGATTTCGTCACGCGTACCGCTATTCTGGTTTGTTGGATTTTTCATACTGTTTTTTGCATGCGAAACACACGCTGGGGATGATGATTCCGGGCAGGGAGAAGATGCGCTGTTGTCGATGGGTCTGGAGGAGCTGTTGAATACGCCTGTTGAGGTGTGGTCCGCAACGAAAACGAAGTCTACGACAGATGAGGCGCCGTCTGTGATCACGGTTATTTCTCGGCAGGAGATTGAAGTATGGTCGTATCGTTCTTTGGCGGACGCTTTGCAACATGTTGTCGGATTTTATGTGATTGACGATCACATTCTGCCGAATTTGGGTGTTCGGGGCGTTGGGGGCGGGTTGCTTGGCGAAAGCGGTACGATAAAGTTGATGATTGACGGCCGTTCAGTTGTGTTTCATTCCACTTCGGGAAATTGGTTGGGAGCGGAGTTGATACCGCTTACCGCCATTGAGCGTATTGAGATTATTCGCGGACCGGTATCTGCTTTGTACGGGGCGGATGCGTTTCTTGCGGTGATAAATGTTGTCACCCGGAGCGGAGAAAGCCTCGACGGCGCCGACGCGGATGGGTACATGTTTACGACCGAGGAGCGGCATATAAGCGGCGGGTTCGACACATCATTCGGTGGGCGCAAAGGAAAAGTGGATGTGTTGGTATCGGCGAAGTTTGAGCGTGACGATCGAAGTGGATTGAAACTACCGGACAGCTCGCCGGCACCATCGATTCCGGTTTATAATGCAGAGCGGTTGTCATCGCGCGAACTGGTACTGGATTCAAAGGTGGCGCTGTTAAAACTGCAGTATCAATTGAACAAAAAGCATCAACTTACATTTATGGGGTATTTATCGTTGATTGAGCGGGGAGCTGAGTTCAGCGCCTGGGCGCCGTTGTCATATGGATATACCGACACGGGTGCGCTGAATTACTCAACGGTAGCGCTGTATAACAGCATTTTGGCGTTGTCATACTCTGCCAGATTTACTGATTCCTTCCAACTGGATACGAAAATTCACTACTTCACCGGTGGCCCCCGAGATGATGATCGTATCGAGGTGGGCAGTACGGTGTACTACATTCGTCGTGAATTTGGGTACAAGGGAATCGATGGGTCGGTGGAAGGCAAATGGTCGTATAAAGATAACGTTACTTTTGTGGTGGGTACGGAGATTCTTTTCGATCGAGAGGACTTGCCGTCTACGTTGCGTGTTCTGAAGAGTGCAAGCGGCGACTATGACACCGGAGATGAATTGGCGTCGAGTGCCAACCGACAGGGGGAAGCGGATTTTTTGAATTACGGCGCGTTCTCTCAGGCGATTTTTAAACCGGTTCAACATTATCTA